>JAUWJC010000557.1 GCA_030607895.1 Pirellulales bacterium | reverse complement strand
TCGCAAGTTGCCACCCGTCTCGGTAAACGTCGTGCTGGTTCGAGAGATAGACCCGCCGGCGGGTGAGCAGCCCGTGGAATGGCTGCTGCTGACAAGCCTGCCCATCGACACCGTCGAGCAGGTACGTCAAGTGATTCAACATTACTGTGTGCGGTGGATGATCGAGGTATTTTTCCGGACGCTCAAATCTGGCTGCCGGGTGGAGCAGCGGCGGTTCGAACACGTCGACCGCCTGCTGCCGTGCTTGGCGGTGTACTTGATCGTGGCTTGGCGGACCTTGTACGTCTGCCGCCTGGGCCGTAGTTGCCCGGACATCAGTTGCGAAGCGATCTTCGAACCAGCGGAATGGAAATCGGTATACCGCGTCGTTCGTGGTAAATCGCTCCCATCGGCACCTCCGAAACTCTCGGAGATGGTGCGAATGGTCGCGCAACTTGGCGGCTACGTCAACCGGAAGCGTCCCGATCCACCCGGCCCGCAAACGGTCTGGCTTGGCTTGCAACGCATGCACGACATAGCCCTCTGCTGGCAAATCTTCGGTCCAGAAGCAAAAATGGAAGACACACTTGTGTAGAACAACGAGACGTGGCCGTCGGGGCTAAACGGCTTCCCTCGCGCCTCATCTCTCCCCATAAAACCGATTGGCCAGCAGGTGTTCCGCGGCCAGGATAACGGCAATCAGTATTATCAGTATCGGAAACAGCTCCCGGCCGACGCGGCCCAAGCTGATATCGCGGTCGATCTGATTGCGGTTTCGGGCGACCCGATATTCCGCCGGGCCGAATATGGCGGCAAGGTCTTCATCGGCAATCCGGTCCAGTCGGGTTTGCTCCGGTGCCAGGTTCACGCTGAAACCCAAATCGACGCCCGAGTCCTTACCACCCGCCCTAATGCGATAATTGCCCGGCCGGTCGGTTGAAGTAATCACCAGCACGTTCTGTTTGGGATCGGCGGAGAGCGGGAATTTCATATCTTCCGGGGCAATCAACAGGTACGATCGGCGGCGGGCCTTTTCGTCCAACGTAACGGAGGCCGTTTGACCGGCATGGTAGTTCAACTGCCGATCGCTGCTGCCGACCAGGTACAACATCATCTGGTTGGTGAGGATCACGAACGGCCAGGCGTCGCCCACCGGCAGCAGGTTCCACGGCTTGCGGTTCGGCCGGTCGGAAACGGGCGTGGTCATCGGCAGCACGCGGCCGCCGCCCAACGGCCGTTCCAGCAGGGCGGGCCGACCGTCGGTAAAGGGAACGACCACATTCACTCCGTCGGCCAGCTTGCCGAGTTGCCAGTAGCGGTAGACGGGAAAATCATCCCAAGGGATCGAGCCGGCCGCCTTGCCAAACGGAGCCAGTATCGGATGCGGGGAACTGCCTGGGGCCAAATGCAAATCGCCCTCCGGACTCCGCGCCTGGCGAACCAGCTTGCCCGGAAGTAACTCCAACGCGCCGGGCCGGTTGAACGAGTCTACCGGTTGGGCGTTACGGCCGAGGAAGATGGCCACCCCGTGGCCGTCCGAGGCGAAATCGGCCAGCTTCCGCCAAACGGGCGGCTCCAAAGGCATGGGGTCCAATAGGCATACGGCCGCGTACGATTCCAACGTCTCGCCGGCCAGTTCGTCAAGAGTGACAATGCGGCAATCGAACCGGGCTTGACCGGTGCGGCGAAACATCTCCGGCGCCAGCGCCTGCGTCAAGAACAGCGCATAGGTCTGGGCCGGCTTCCCAGCGGCAATTAGAACACGCCAGGCCGGCTTGACCTCGACGGTGAAGAACCGCGTATCGTCGCAAGCCAGCGAGTCCTGCCCGACAATCCGCACGTAGCCCTGGTGGGTTCCAACTTCCATCGACCCGATGCCGAACTCGACCTGCTCGGCCCGGTGCGACTCTAATGTTACGCTCTCTTGGCTCCGCTTTTGTGGCTCTCCATCGGAGTCGAGCAGGTATAATTCAACCGTCCGCGTTTTGCCCGGCCCAGTGCATGACAATTCGGTCCGCACCCGTAGCGGGCTGCGATTGGAAAGCACCTGCCCGGAAAGCCGCACGTCGCCCAGTGCGAAGTCGGTCGGCTCTTTCACTCCAACATCGACAAGATAGACGCTTGCGCCGGGCATTTCGGCAATTCGCGATTGCAGTCGGCCGGCCGAATCGGTCGGCCAGGCAGCCCGAGCCAGGTCGCTGAAGACGTATATTTCCTTGCATGCCAACTCGCTTTGGCCCAGAAGCCGCAGGGCTTCGCCCATCGCGCCGGTAAGCGGTTGCGAATTGGCCACCGTCTCAAGCCGTTCGATCCGTTGGAGGGCCGCTCCCCGATCGACCTGGAACGCGCCGGGCCCCAATTGCGTGTCGAGCACGGCGCCCTGGCTTTGCTGGGGGAATTGGGACAGCAACCACAGGCCCAATTGCTGGGCCGCTTCCAGTCGGGTGCGGTTCTCGTGCCGGTACTCCATCCGCGGTGAAGTGTCGAAAACCAATGCCGCGGCCACCGGCGACTCTTGAGAACCCAACACGCCCGACAACTTCATGCTGGGCCGGGCCAAGGCAATCGCCAACAGCGCAATGGCCCCGGCCCGAAGCAACAACAACAAAAGATGCCGCAACCGCAACCGCCGCTGGTTGCTCTCGTGCCGCTTTTGGACGAACCGCAGGGCGGGAAACTCCAAGTGCCGCGGCTTGCGGCGCATAATCAGGTGCAACACGATGGGCACCGCCACAAGCAGCGTTCCGGCCAGGAGTAGGGGGTTGACGAAGGTCATAACGGTACCTTACCCAAACTGTAAGCGGTCAGTGGAAAATGGGGACTGGCACTGGGGTGTTGAAAACTCGGTGCAGATATCGGCCGGAAGTGCGGGAAAAACCGTAGCCGCGAGGTGCCTGTCCCCTTTTTCCACGGTGCT
>JAUWJC010000411.1 GCA_030607895.1 Pirellulales bacterium | reverse complement strand
GGCTGCCGGAGCGGGTGCCTTTGGCGCGGCCGGTGCAGCGGGCGGCTTGGCCGCCGGAGCGGGTGCCTTGGGCTGTGCCGGTGCAGCAGGTTTGGCCGCCGGAGCGGGTGCTTTGGGCGCGGGCTTCTTGGCCGCTTCCGCGGCAGGCGCCTTCTTTGCAACAGGTGCCTTTTCTGCCGCAGGAGCCTTCTCGGCAGCAGGCGCTTCCTTCTTGGCTGCCTTGAGTGGAACGGGTGCCGCGGGGGCCTTCTTCGCCGGCTTGTCCGAGGGCGATGCCGTGGGTTTGCGCCCCGGTACCTTCGCCTTCTTGGCCACCGGGCCACAGCATGTCGGCTGCACCGGGCAGCAAGTCACGCAGCAACGCACGCAACGGCGGGCGCAGCGGCGGCTCAACCGCTTGCAGCGGAAACGGCCGGCCCAAGCTCCATCTGCCGCAACTAGCAGAACGAGAGCCAGAGTTGCAAATACCAATCCTAATCGTCTCATCTCGGTCGTCCTCCTCTTAGAACCAGAAGTGTAAAACAGTCTACACAAGTACTAGCTTACCCAAGTCGCCCCGCCTTTGCAACCGGCCCGGTGCCTCGAAAATGATATTTCTTCCCCATCCCCTCCAGACGGGGGCCACGCCGCATACAGTCCCGATTTACTTGCGGGTTCCTGGCAACCCCAATTTGGCCCTCTGGCATTCTACCGCGATTTCCGCCATATTGGGCGCTTTGTCTGGGCCGATGCTGGGTACTCCACGCGAGAAACGCCGATGAAAACACACTCGACGACGATCCTTACCGTCCGATCTGGGGGGGTCGTGGCCATGGGCGGAGACGGCCAGGTGACCGTGGGCGACTCAATCATGAAGGCCGACTCGACGAAAATCCGCCGCCTGATCGACGACAAGATACTGGTCGGTTTCGCCGGCGCCAGCGCCGACGCTTTTGCCCTTCTGGAACGGTTTGAAACGAAGCTGAAGGATTTCCCGGCCAATGTGCCCCGGGCGGCAACCGAGTTGGCCAAGGAGTGGCGGACCGACCGGGCACTACGCCGGCTCGAAGCGCTGATGGCAGTGGTTGACGCCCGACACACGCTGCTGCTTACCGGCAACGGCGACGTGATCCAGCCGACCGACGGCCTATTGGGTATCGGCTCGGGTGGAAGCTACGCCTTGGCGGCGGCCCGGGCGCTGGTAGCCCACTCCAATCTTGACGCCGCACGGATTGTCCGCGTGGCGTTGGAGATTGCCGCCGAAATAGATGTTTATACGAATACGAATATCATCGTGGAGGAATTGGCGTGCGAGACCTGACACCTCGACAAATCGTGGCCGAACTGGATCGGCACATCGTTGCCCAGGACGACGCGAAGCGGGCGGTGGCGGTTGCCATTCGCAACCGTTGGCGCCGGCAGCAGTTGTCCGATGAGATGCGCACCGAAGTGGCCCCCAAGAACATCCTCATGATCGGGCCGACCGGCGTGGGCAAAACCGAAATCGCCCGACGCCTGGCAAAGCTTACCGGCGCGCCGTTCATCAAGGTCGAGGCCTCCAAGTACACCGAAGTCGGATACTACGGCCGCGACGTGGAGAGCATGGTCCGCGAGTTGGTGGAGAACGCCATCGGTTTGGTCAGGGAGACGGAACGAAAGAACGTCGAGGACGAAGCGCGGCGTGGCGCCGAGGAGCGGCTCTTGGACCTGCTCTTGCCCACGCCGCCCGCCTTCGCCGCCTCCCCCGACAGCCCCGATTCGTCCGAGCGCTTCCAGCGCAACCGCGAGAAGATGCGTGCGATGCTGGTCTCGGGCGAGTTGGACGAGCGGCGGGTCGAGTTAACCACCGAGCACAAGGCCGTGCCCATGATGTTGACCGGCATCGGCATGGAGCAGATGGACTTCGACTTGCAGGGGATGTTCGAGAAAATCCTCCCCAAAAGCTCCACCCGACGCGAGATCAGCGTGGCCGAGGCGCGGAAGGTCCTCTTTGAACAGGAGTGCGACGCGCTGATCAACGACGACAAGGTCCACACGATGGCGATCGAATTGGCCGAGAACACGGGCCTGATTTTCATCGACGAGATGGACAAGGTAGTGGCCAGCGAGCACGCACACGGCGCGGACGTCTCTCGCCAGGGGGTGCAGCGCGACCTGCTGCCGATAGTCGAAGGAACAACCGTGCAGACGCGGTACGGTTTCGTCAAGACCGATCACGTTTTGTTCATAGCCGCCGGTGCTTTCCACCGCGCGAAGCCCAGCGACCTGATGCCCGAGTTGCAGGGCAGATTCCCCATCCGCGTGGAACTCCAGGACCTCGGCAAGGACGACTTCGTCCGCATCTTAACCGAGCCGAAGGGCGCCCTGACCAAGCAGTATCGCGCCTTGTTGGATACCGAAGGTGTGGACCTGGTTTTCGAGGCGGACGCCGTCGAGGCTTTGGCCACTTACGCCTTCGACGTGAATCAGACCGCCCAGAACATCGGTGCCCGGCGGCTCTACACAATCCTGGAGCGGCTCCTGGAGGAACTCAGCTTCGAGGCACCCGACATGCAGATGGGCCGCGTGGTAATAAACGCAGCCTACGTGCGCGAGCGGCTCGACAAAATCACCCAGGACGAGGACCTTAGCAAGTTCATCTTGTAGGACGCCTCGGAGGGGGAAGGCCAGGTTTGCTACGGCGTTACGGGCGTGAGGGCAAATACGCGGGAAAGGCGGGCCGCGCTTTTCAGATCGCCGCGACGCAGAGCCTCCCGAACGTCGTCTAGCCTGCCTGCATCCTCCACTGACAAATAGGGCGACCAACCAGTATCAGTCTCGATCAACTCCACGTCGACTTCGGCCACGTATTTCCCCTCGTGTACGAGCCTTGTATGATGCCGCTTTCTCATGATTCTCGCCTCCGGAAATCACTCGTCCAGCGTTAAGGTACAAGACTACCAGGGCATTTCCATCATGGAGACGATTTGCTCGGCAACCCGCCCGATGGCCTGCTGATGGGAAGTGGCGACCGACTGGCCGACTTCGGGCACCAGTCCGGCGTCGCCGGAAACGATGATCGCCTCGGGCGGCAACGGAACCGAGTCGGCTTGGCGGATGATATTTCCGCGGCGATCGATCCAGCTTACCTCGACCTGCAAGTCGAGATTGTACTGTCGCGGATCGTCCCAGGGCGTTTCCACGGTAAGCCGCTTGGTTTCCTTGACCAGCCGGCCGGTGAGGATGCTGTCGGCGTCGGGTGTACCCACCACTTTATAGGGCGTTTTCAGCTCGATTTCCTTTATCACCGCCTCGGTAAGCCGCTCACCCAGGTTGCTGCGAAAGCTGGTGGAGTCGAACACGGGCACGTACACGGTGTGGACATCGGCCGGATAGAGCGAGTAGTTACCCACCTGATAGCCGGCACAGCCGGTCGACACGATCAGCCCGACAAGCACGGTCGTCTTGAAGACGGTCATTGGATCAGTTGCCAGTTATCAGTTATCAGTTATCAGTTATCAGTTATCAGTTATCAGTTATCAGTGGTCAGTGGTCAGTGGTCAGTGGTCAGTGGTCAGTGGACACTGCGAAGCCGCAAGCGACTGCCTTCCGCCTTCTCCCTTCCCCCTTCATTGATCACTGCTTTCGTAAATATCGGTCAACCACTTGAAATGTTGTGGCGGCTTGTCGGGCAGATCCTTGATGGCTTCGAGCCGATCTTGGGCCGCGCGTGCGTGCGGCGTGTTGGGGAAGTCCTCGATAACCAGCTTGTAGTAGTATCTCGCGGCGCCGTAGTGTTTTTTCCTTTCGTAGAACTTACCCATGGCCCAATCGCGTTGTGCTTTCTGGTCTTCGATTCGGCTTCTCGTCTTGACTACTGTTCGATGTTCGTCGCCCAGCTCTCGGCTGAATTGCCCCAGCGTCTCATCGGCGACTTCGCCCGCATCCTCCAGCGGAGTGCCGTCGTAAAGGGGGCCCTGATACATCTTCTCCTTGCTTGTAAGCCCCAGCAAATGGGCCTGCACCTGGTGCTCGCTCTTGGGGTATTCCTTGCGCAACAGGTCGTAGTAGTAGGCGGCGTCTTCGTAACGGCCCTTGACGAAATAGCTGTTGGCGGTGGCCATGACGCTGTCGTCGGCCAGGGGGCCGGTGGGGTCGTTTATCCGCACGCTCTCGTAGGCCTTCAGCGAGTACCCCAAGGTGTCGAACAGCGGCCGCTCGGGATCCATGATGTTCGGCGTGATCGGCCAGTGCGGGCTGTCGCGGTGCTTCTGTTCCCAGTAGCGGCCGATGGCGAACTGCCGGGCGACGACCCTATCGAGGTAGCGGGAGTTGTCGTATTTCTTCAGCAAGTGGCCGTAGGTGTCGGTTGCCGGCGGGGACTGGGCCGAGAAGAACAGGCTTTCGGCCGGGAAG
>JAUWJC010000511.1 GCA_030607895.1 Pirellulales bacterium | reverse complement strand
CGGGACACCTGTCCAATTCGGAAAGCCCGCAAGCAGTGTCTGCCCAACTCAAATGGCTTGTTTTTTCCGGGCAAGCAGTGGCACACCGCCGCGTTTCTAGCGTTTTGCACCCAAGAACGGAAGAGCCACCTTTTCTTTTTCTTCCCCCGCTGATCACTTAGGTTGCGCAACTGGAGCAACCGATAACGGTGTGCCGCAACGAGGACACAGGCTAAATGAAAAAGACACGAGATTACAACAGTTGGAACACAGTTTCTGTCGCCGGGCAAATGAGGGGCCGAGCAGTTTTATGCTGGAGTATTCATGCGCGCCCACATGCCGCGGCTCTTGGTGTACGTACTCATCATCATCTGACGGGTATTTGTCCGGTTCAGCAGCGGGTGGAGGACCCATGATGCCCAGAATCTCGTCATCGGAAATCGGCTCTTGTGTGGGCACCTGCACCCTTGCATGACAATGCGGGCAGTAGCCCGACTTCCCGGCATGTTTGTCTTTCACCTTCAACAGGTGTCCGTTGGGGCATGTAACTCGGATTGCCATGACGGGCAAGCTCCTTATTGGAGGGTGGGCCGAAAAAGGGCCCAGGTTTAATTTGCCGGAACGGCCCGGAGGGTGCTTCGCACAAATTAAACCTGGTCCCTTTTTCGGCTCGGAGGTTGGTGGGTCGATCGCGACAGCTCCGTCACGGAGTGATAGCACGAGTCGTTGATTATATCGTTCCACTGGAGAAATGCAAGCACCCCCGAAAGGAGTACCTACGCACATATATGTCTAAGCCTCCAGATGGGTGGCGGAGAGAATGGTCACGCCGGGCGCCACACTCCGGGCGACTTCTACGACTGCGGCGCGACGGTTCGGACTGTCTCGCTGTCGCGGTCGACCACGCGGAGTCGCACCGGGCCGACCTTGCCGTCGATTGCCGCCCGGAACTGCTTGGGCGTTTTCACGGCGGTGCGATCGACGTGGCTGATCAACTGGCCGGGCCGCAACCGAGCCTGCCATGCCGGCGTGCCTTCTTCCACGTCGGTGACGATAACGCCTTCGTCGAACCCGTCGTAAATGCGGCGATTCAAGTCGACCGCCGCCGTAGGATAGTCGATTCTCATGCCGCGCCAGGCGGGCGCTCGTTGGGTGACTATCTTCCGCCCTCGCACCGGGAACTTGGTTAGCGTCACGGGCAAGGCGATTTCTTTCTTGCCGCGGAGGATGCTCAGCCGGGCAGTTGCGTCAACCGGCAGCCGGCCCACCTCCAACACCAATCCGTCCGCGTCAAATATCGGCCGGTCGTTCACGGCCGTGATGATGTCGTCGTCCTTCAATCCGCTACGTGCGGCCGGAGTGCCTCGCACCACGCGATGCACCCGCATCCCCCGCAGCCCGGATAACACCTCCTGGCTTGTCAGATTGGTCGGCTGAATGCCCAGGAAGCCGTATTCGACCTCGCGGCCCTGCTTGAGGATATCGACGACGCGGCGGAAGGTCTCGTCGACAGGAATGGCGTAGCCGGCTGCCCGCTGGTAGCCGGCCGCCGCGGCAAGCGAAGTGACCAGCCCGACCATTTCTCCCTTAAGGTTCAACAACGGGCCGCCGCTGGTCCCCAGGTTCAACTTGGCGGCGGTCTGTATCAGCGTGCCAAAATGGTGTAGCGTGCTCTTGCCGGTCGAGTCGGATTCCTCGGCGGCTGGCGCCTTTCGCGCCAAATTGGCAACAATACCCCAAGCGGCGCTGACTTGGCCGTCCCGGGCGATGGCGTACGGGTTGCCCAATGCAATCACGATCTGTCCCTTCCGAAGCGTGACTGAATTGCCAAGCTTGCTCGGCGTCAGGTCGGTCGCGTCGATGGCCAGTACGGCCAGATCGCTGCGTGGATCGGCACCTTTGAGCCGGGCCCTGTATACTTTCCGGTCGATCGTGGTGACGTAGTATTCGCTGTCTTCACCCAGCACGTGGCAAACCGTCAGAATCAACCCCCGCCGATCAACCACCACGCCCGTGGCAAATTCGTTGGGGATGAAGGCGGGATCGGTGGGCTGTGGGACCGACGAAGCCACTATGCGCCGGCCGAACGGATCGGGACGAAACTCCGTGGTCGACGTTTCGTCGGGCCGCTCCTTGCGAACCCGGGCGATGGCGACCACCGATTTCTCGGCCCCGGCTATCGCGTTTATCAGGGTTCGCTCGATAGCGGTCACCGCTTCGATGCCCGACGGCTCCTGGCCCCTGGCCCATCCTCCGGCCAATGCCAGCAGGACCAGTGCCGCAATGAACTGAGAACAGGACTTGCCTGCCATGGTGTTAGTGGTTAGTGGTCAGTGGTCAGTGGTCAGTACCGCTTGCGGCTTCGCAACTCACTGCCTAATTATACAGCATGTATCGAGGGCCAATAGTACGGCCCGTCGAGTGGCGCGCCCGACTTACCCCCCGCCGGAGGCGGCGTTGGCGGTTTGGCGGCGTTTCGGTAAGATATCCCGTTTCTCGTAGGCCGAAAAAGGGACCAGGTTTAATTTGCCGCCGGCGGCCCGGCGGGTGCTTCGCACAAATTAAACCTGGTCCCTTTTTCGGCTCTGAAAGGAGCAGAAGTGACTCCCGAGCAACTGTTATATACCAAGAGCAATGAATGGGTCTGGGTCGAGACTGACTCGTCGGGGGCGAAGATCGCCACGATGGGCCTTTCCGCGTTCGCCATCGAGGCACTCACCGATTTGGTCTTCCTCGATCTGCCCGAGGTGGGCCGACAACTGAAGGCCGGAGAACCGCTGGGGGAAATCGAATCGGTCAAAGCCGTCAGTGACTTGATGAGTCCCGTCGACGGCGAGGTCGTCGAGGTCAACACCGCACTTGCCGACAACCTTGAAAACATCGGCGACGACCCCTACGAGACCGGCTGGCTCGTCAAGATCAAGTTCACCGACGAATCGGGCCTGTCCAACCTGCTGGATTACGCCGCGTATCAGAAGCAGTGTGAAGAGGAATGACGAAGCCCGAAATCCAAATGACGAAATCCAAATGACGAAATCCAAATGACGAAATCCAAATGACGAAATCCGAATGACGATAACCTGGTTCCCAAGCTCTGCTTGGGAACCCGCTACTCTCCAGCAGTACGGTGCGGTGCGGTCCCAAGCAGAGCTTGGGACCGAGTGTATAAAATCCGAATGACGAATGACGAAATCCGAATGATGAATTCCTGCCTACCCCGCCGCAGGCGCTCGTTCGTGTTTCGTCAGTCGTCATTCGGATTTCGTCATTCGTCATTCGGAGTTCGTCATTCGTCATTCGTCATTCGTCAAGAGTGCCCCAGGCCATATATT
>JAUWJC010000610.1 GCA_030607895.1 Pirellulales bacterium | reverse complement strand
TGATTGACACATGAATCGTTTCAAAATGCCGCCAAACGCAACGAGGATACTGCCGTCGCCTCTCCCAGTTTTCCTCGGTGCCCTGGTTTGCCACCAGATGATTAAGAAAGATGTGTAGAACAACGAGGCGTGGCCGCCGGGGCTAAACAGTTTGGTTGCAGCCGCAGGCC
This sequence comes from Pirellulales bacterium, assembly GCA_030607895.1. Taxonomy (GTDB): domain Bacteria; phylum Planctomycetota; class Planctomycetia; order Pirellulales; family Thermoguttaceae; genus JAUWJC01. The sequence continues at coordinate 2,043 of JAUWJC010000610.1, read as the reverse complement.
GCGGTAGAACGCGGGTGGCCCTATCTATTTTCGGGAAACCAGCCGCGGAAAAACTGCGCCTGCGTGCCGTCGTAAACCGCCTCGGCCAGGTGCTCGATACCCAGTTGGTTACCCCACGAGTAATATAGCACCACGCGGCCTTTGTACTCGCAGAAGTCGAGGTCCGAGTTGTTGCAGTTCACCGCCGTGGCGATCCGTTTTCGCTCGGCCTCGGTGAACTTGGGGTTATGCGGCTTTCGATCTTCGGGCGACTCGCGAAGAACGGGGTTCAACGGACTGGACTCCCAGTTGATCAGGTCCTTCGAGCGAACCACGTACATCTCGTAGTGTCTGCCCGGCCGGGCCTCCAAGTAAAAATTGTAAAAGTATCCGTCCAGATAGCGAAGACAATGCGGCGCGGAGTACCGGTCCTTGGTGTACACGCACTCGGGCGGAGTGACCGTCCAGTGCTTCAGGTCCTTGGAGGTTGCGAACCGGGCGGTGAACCCCGCGCCGGTCTGCTCCTTCGGTGCGCCGATCTCGAACATCATCACGTACTTGTCCGGCGTCTTGCAGATCGAAGTGTTGTAGATCTTGAACCCGGGCAGGTCCAAGATCACGCTCGGCTCCCAATGTTCCAAGTCCTTCGACGTATACATATGCACGCGCTGCTTGGCGTGGGCCACGGTCACGTACATGGTGTCGCCGTCGACAAAAGCATTGCCGAAATAGCCGCTTGCGAACGAAGGCGTGGTCCAGCCCGTCTCGTGCTCGATGAAGTAGAACTTGTGCCTACCCATGAAAACGTACAGCTTGCCCTTGAACACCACCGGTGAGTTCTCGACGATGTCCAGGGCAGTAGTGCCCAGCTTCTTGATCAACGGGCGACCGTCCCCATCGACCGGCCCTTCGGCGGCCAAGACGAACAACGGAGCGAAAAAAGTCAAAAACCAAGTCGTCCAAATGCGATGCATGTCGAAACCTCCTTTACAACTGTTGCTGGTGTTCTGCCCGGGCGATTCCGGCGGCGCCGATGTATCCGGCGTCACCGCCCAGGGAGGCAAAGTCGATTATCGTCCGCTCGGAAAGAACGGGAAACGCGCGGCGGCGGACTTCTTCCTTGATCCGGTCGAGGAAACACCGCCCCAGTTCCGTCCGGTTTCCGCCGAAGGTCATCGCCCCGGCCAGCAACACGCCGGTCGGATCGATCGTGTGCATCAGACTGACGATGCCGATACCCAGGTATCTGGCCGTTTCGAGGATGATTTCCATGGAGAGCCGATCGCCCGACTCGGCCTCCTCGGCCAGTAGCTTGGGAGTCAGCTTGTCGCCTCCGGCAATCCGCCCACCCAGCGAGCTATCGCGGCCCGCATCGAGCACTTCTTGGGTCCGCTTGATGACGGCCGTTGCGCTGGCGTAGGCTTCGAGATGTCCGGGTTGACCGCAGCCGCAGACCCGGGCGTTTTCCGTACAGTCGATGATAATGTGGCCGCATTCGGCCCCGTGGCTGTTTTGGCCGACAATCGACAGGTCGCCGACGATTATCCCGCAGCCTATCCCGGTTCCCAAAGTGAGAAGGACCAGGCTACCGAACTCGCGTCCCGATCCGACCCAGTACTCGCCGTAGGCGGCGGCCGCCGCATCGTTGGAAAAAGAGACCGGCAGCCCGCAGTGGCCGCCGAGCTTGTCGCGAATGGGAAAGTCGTTCCAACCTTTCAAGTTGACCAGGTCGACGAGCCGGCCGGCGGGGATGTCCATTGTGCCGGGCGAGCCTAACCCCACCCGAACAATAGCCGATGGCTCCAGCCCGGCCTGACGAATCGATTCCCTGACGGCCTCACCCATCCGCCGGGTGCCGCGCTGCGGTCCCTCTTCCGATCTCGTGGGGATGCTCAGCCACGACATGGGCCGGCCACGGTCGTCGACCACCCCAACCTTCACATTCGTGCCCCCCAAATCCACCCAACCAAAAAACGGCGCATGGGCCTCCTGGGCCGCGATGAAGGTACGTTGTTTGGACATGCCAACACGCCAACAGGCCAAAAACCCGGGGTTTTGATTAAG
>JAUWJC010000554.1 GCA_030607895.1 Pirellulales bacterium | reverse complement strand
TGAACGGTTACAAGAAATCGACAGAAAGAAACCACCCCACACGGAGTTCGATTCATGTTAACGCGACGACAATTCCTGGAAGATTCGATCCTGACGGCCACGGCGGCATTGGCCGGACCTGCGCTGGTCGCTTCCGCTGCGGAGCCAAAGAGGACCTCTGCCAATGAACGGTTGTCCGTTGCTGTGATCGGGCTGGGAATTCGGGGACCGGCTCACGCCGGAGCTTTTGCCGGTCGCGGTGATTGCGACGTGGTGGCGGTTTGCGATGCGGACATGAGCCGTGCCGGGCGCCATGCAGACGGCCTGGGTAAACGCCGGAATCGGAAAGTGGCCGCCTATCAGGACCTGCGGAAGATCATCGATGACAAGTCGATCGACGTGGTTTCGATCGCCACCTGCAATCACTGGCACGCCCTGGCGGCCATCTGGGCCATGCAGGCGGGCAAAGACGTCTACCTCGAAAAGCCGGTCAGCCATAACATCAGCGAAGGCCGACGCATAGTGCAGGCCGCGCGGAAGTACAACCGCATCTGCCAGGTCGGCACCCAGTATCGCTCGGACGGAACCTGCAAGGCGGCGGCCCGGTTCATGGCTGAAGGCAAGTTGGGCAAAGTCACGCTGGCGCGAAGCATCACCTACAAAGGTCGCCGGTCGATCGGCCCCGTCGTCGAAGGCAAGGTGCCTGCGAGCGTCGACTACGACCTATGGGCCGGCCCCGCGCCAATGAGCCCGATCACACGCAAGCGGTTCCACTATGACTGGCACTGGTTCTGGGAAACGGGCAACGGCGACATCGGCAACAGCGACGTCCACCGGGCCGACCTGGTCCGTTTCGGCCTCGGCGTGACAAAGCTGCCGCGGGCAACAATGTCTTACGGTGGTCGGGTCGGGTACTCGGATTCGGCCCAGACGCCCAACACGCAGGTGGCCGTGCATGATTTTGGTGATGTCACCGTTGTGCAGGAGGTTCGCGGGCTTGCGACTCCGAAGTTTCACAGGCACGGCGGCGCGATCTTCACCGGCAGCGAAGGCTATATCGGCATGGCCAGCGGGTCCAGCGCCCTGTTCGACCGCGACGGCAAGCTGGTCAAGAAATTCGTCGGCGAAAGCGATAACCATTTCGGCAATTTCATCGAGGCGGTCCACAGTCGCGATCGCGACCACTTGAACGCGGAAATCTTCGGCGGGCACTTGTCGGCCGGGCTGTGCCACCTGGGGAATATCTCGTATCGGCTCGGACAACAGGCCGCCCCACAGGAGATACTCGACCGGCTCGCGTCGCACAAGCTGCTGGACGACCCGAAAGACACCTTCGAGCGAACGAAGAAGCACCTGGCCGACAACGGCGTCGATATCGAAAAGACCCGCCTCACCATGGGCCCCTGGCTTAGATTCGATCCGGACAAAGAGCAATTCATCGGGAACGCGGCGGCCGATGCCATGCTCACGCGCGAGTACCGCAAGCCGTTTGTCGTGCCGACGGAAAGTGACGTCTGATGCACGCTGCTCCCTACCCGGCAACACTGCGATTCAACTCCAAGGAGAAACCGATGACGCAATTGCCCCTGACAGCACCCCTCGTCGTGCTCACTGTCCTTGCGTGGGCGGCCAGTCCGGCCACCTTGTCGGCCAAGGAGCCGATGCAAGTCGATCTCGCGGGGGACCTGAACTGGCAGGACCACCATTTCGCGATGACCAACTGGTTCTACAAGTACAAGTGGAACGAGCCGGCCACGCAGATTGAGATCCTCGCCGAGCGTGGCTATGGCGGCGTCATGCTCTCGCTCAAGGACGACCCTAAGCGGTGGAAGATGCTGCCGGCGTATCTGGAGGCTTTGAAGAAGCACAACATGCGATTGACCGCCATCCACGCCCGCTTCTACATCGAAGACGGCACGTACCCTCAGGTGATCAAGGACAACCTGCCGCTGCTGAAGGACACGCGGGTCGTTCTCATTCCATCGGTCGGCAGTCGCAAGAAGCTGGACCGAAAAGACCCGAAGGCGGTCGAGATGGCGGTGAAGATCCTCCGCGAGATGTCGGACGACGCGAAGAAGTACGGTCTGGGCGGCATCGCGCCGTACATGCACATCGGCAACTGGATCGAAACGATCGACGACAATGTGCGGATCGCCAAGGCCGTCGCTCGGCGCAACGTCGGCGTGATGTTCCACCTGCACCACTGGCAGGCCGTCGGCAATCGCGATTACGACAGGCTACGGGCGGACTTGGTCAAATCAAAACCCTACCTGATGATCGTCGTCATCCAGGGGACGGACAAGGACAAGGCCACGCACAAGATTCTAGGCGAAGGCACCTTCGACATGGCGCCCTTGGTCCGCACGCTCCGCGAGATCGATTACCAAGGCCCGCTGGGCACGATGGGTTACACGCAAAGCGGCGACATCCCCGCCAAACTCGACCGCGCCTTCAAGGCGTGGGAGACGATCAAGGCCGCGGCAAAGTAGCCCCGCAACGGATCACGAGCGAGAAGCACGTTGAACCAAGCACAATAGAACCCAAGCATGACGAAGACGAGTTTTCAACTGATCGCCGCGCTGCTCTGTGCCTGGACCGCCCTGACCGGCGGTATGGTACAAGCCGAAACCGAGAAGACGCAGCTCGACTACGCGAGGTTCCGGCTTAAGGCAGCAGAGAAAGTAGCCGAGTTCCGTCTGGTGAAAGGACTCGGCCATCCGGAAGCGTTCCGGATCGACATCGAGAGCGGGCGCACGATCATCGAGGCGGATTCGCCAGCGGGCCTGATCTACGGCGCACAAGCCGTGGTTTCCGACGAAGTACAGGCCGGGCAAGGACAAGAGAAAAGGGAGAAGTGAGGGGCCAAAAAGGGGACGGGAGTCTTTTGCCGGAACGGCCCTTCGGGTGCTCTGCACAAAAGACTCCCGT
>JAUWJC010000026.1 GCA_030607895.1 Pirellulales bacterium | reverse complement strand
GTTATCAGTTATCAGTAGTCAGTAACTGAGGCCTGGTTCAAAGCGACGAGTTTTTGGGTGACACGTGACAACCCATGTTAGCCCCGTCGCCTGCGACGGGGAAAGTAACGGAAACCGCCCCGTTTTCCGGTCGCAGGCGACCGGGCGAACTGTCCCCCGCCTTTGAATCGGGCCCCAACTGATAACTGACTACTGATAACTGACTACTAACCACTGCGTCACAAACCCTGCGTCACAAACCCGCAATCTATGGCCGCGTCGAGTATACCATAACAATCATCGACATTAAAATACTATCACATGATAGCATTTTAGCCAATAGCTCGTTCAGGGGACCACATAACCCCAACGGCTTTGTTGCCGGCCGCTTGCGGCTTCGCAACGACGTTCAACCCTCTCGCCGGCGCAACTGGCCGCAGGCGGCGTCGATCCGGTCGCCTTTGCGATGGCGGATGTTCGCGTTCAGGGCGCCTTGAGCGCGAATCTCGACAAACCGGGCCACCGCCGCCGGAGTGGGTGTGCGAAAAGGAAGATCGGCAACCGGATTGTACGGAATCACGTTCACCAGCGCCGGCCGACCCGACAGGAGACGGACCAGGCGTCGTGCGTCTTCCACTCTGTCGTTCACGCCGGCCAGCAGCACGCACTCGAACGTTACCCTTCGCCCGGTGAGGTCGAAGTAATAGTCGGCCGCCGCCAGGATCGACTGAATTCCCACGCCCCGATTGGCTGCCACCAGTTCGTCGCGCAACCGGTCGTCGGCCGCGTGCAGCGAGACGGCCAGGTGGTACTGGCAGTTCTCGTTGGCCAGCCGGCGGATTGCGCCGGGCAACCCCACCGTAGAGATGGTAATCCGCCGCGCGCTGATCCCCAGTCCATCGGGGCTAGCGGCCGCGGCCAGGGCGGGCAGCAGCCGGTCGAGATTCCCCAGCGGCTCACCCATGCCCATCACCCCGATGTGGCTAAGCCGCTCGTCTTCGGTCAACAGACGATCTAGCCGGAGCATCTGTTCGATGATTTCGCCGGCAGTCAGATTTCGGGCGGCACCGTCCAGGCCGCTTGCGCAGAAGGCGCAGCCCATCGAGCAGCCGACCTGCGTGCTGATGCAGATTGTCCGATGGTGGCGGTCGTCGCCGAGAAGCACGCATTCAATCCTCTCGTGGGCGGACAGTTCCAGAAGCAGCTTCTCGGTCCCGTCATCCGACTTGCGGTGTGTGACAATCCGCGTGGTCCAGATACGGAACTCATCGGCCAGCCGGTTTCGCACCGATTGGGGTAGATCGGTCATTTGGTTGAAGTCGCGGGCCCGCCGGGTAAACAACCATTGCCGCACCTGCGCTGCCCGATAGCCGGGCAAACCCTGGCCGATGAACCAGGCTTGCAGTTGTTCGGGTGTTTGTTCGAGTAAATGGAGCACGGGCAGGCCGGCACGCTTTTTGGGATTACTTTCGCAGAGTCTCTTCAATCAGCCGGGTCAATTCGCCGCCGGCCAGTGCCGCTTCGAGTTGTTCAACGTTGTCATACACGGCATGGCTGAGGAACTTCACGGCCCAGTTGTGCTTCAACGGGCTGATCGTGATAACGGCCGCGCCGTGCCGATGGGCCTCCCACATCTCGATGGCCGTTCCCATCGAGGCCTCGGGCACAAAGGCCAACAGCACGTCGACTTCGCCGCACATCTGGTTGTGGAGCAGGAAGACACGGCGGCCGGTCTCGTCGTCGTAATCCAGCGAGTCGGCGTGATCGGCGCGAGGATCGTAAATCTGCGCCTGGGGAAAATGGGCTGCCAATAGCTCCTTCACGTGCCGGCGATAGTCCTGATCGTGAAGCACCGCCTCGGTGTGTGAGCCCTGCATTATGCCGGCCAGGAAAAAACGCATGAACGCTCCCGCGAAAATAACCGTCGAATATTGATCGGCCGCTTAATAGAGAAGACTTGCCGCGGACTACTGGCCGACTGGCCGCGGATTGATTATCATAAACGTTTTGAGGGTGGACTGCTCCCGCACGGCCCGCCGATTCGCTTTTCTGGTGCGGCCGTCACGTATTGATGAACCCTTTCGAGGCAAGGACATGGCTCGTAAAGTATTAAACCGTAAGCAGTTACGTGAAGAGACCGAGGCCGCCGAGCGCGCGGAAGCCACGGAAGAAAAATCGGAAGAAAAATCGGCCAAGAAGGTCGCCAAGAAGGCAACCAAGCGGAAAACCCGGGCGAAGAAGGTGCCTAAAGAGGTGCGGCTGAAAGCCTTCTGGGGAGTGTTTACCCAGTCCCTTCGGCGGGTAGCCATGTTTGAGTACAATCAGCGAGAGCAGGCAGAGAAAAAGGCCGAGCAACTGGGTAAATCGGGGAAAACCCCCCATTTTGTGCAGCTCGTCAAAGAAGTAATCGAGGAATAGACGTTGGGGTTGTGCCTGTCAGGAAATTACCGGGGCCGAAAAAGGGACCAGGTTTAATTTGCCGCCTGCGGCCCGGAGGGTGCTTCGCACAAATTAAACCTGGTCCCTTTTTCGGCTCAACATAAAGGTGAACTGCCCATGACGCGATTCTCATTTCTCCGATGCGTCGTTTTGATGGTTGTCTCGCTCAGTCTCGTCGCCGGCTGCGACAAGCCAACCAGGTCGCCTCGTGCCAAGCGGCCCAAGAAAGTGACAACCAAGAATTTGCCCAAGCTGGGCGACCATTTTGGTCCGCTGGACGACGGCCGTCTTGAAGTCGCCCCGCCGGCCGGCTGGCACGTGCCGCCGCGAAGCTCCAAGTACATCGCCCGATTCCAAAAATCTGAAGAAGGCAGCTACCCGAGCATCATCATCACGGCTGAAGATCACCAGAGCGGTTTCAGCGTTTCCAAGAAGAACGTTGACAAGTTCGTCAAGCAGACTGCCGCGAAGTTGAAGAAAGACAAGAAGACCGCCAGGCTGGCCGATTCGGTCTTGCCGGTTGAGGTCGGATCGTTCGTCGGCGTAATTTACAAGCGGCGGGGAAGGGCGCCGTTTGGGTTCAAGAAGATTATCGTGGACCGGCTCATCATCGAGACGGTTGTTGACGGCCGGAAGTATGCCGTCGAGCTTCGCGCCCGCGAAGGAGACGCGGCCCGGTACCAACCGCACCTGTTGGCCGTGGCCAGTGAAATGAAGTTCATCGAGCCGGGCGGCGGAAAGACCCTGGATGAAGCACCGGAAGAAGCGACTCAAGAGATGGTCGAGGAAAAGCCCGAGAAAAAGGAACAACCAGAAGAAGAACCTCAGAAGAAGCAACCCGAGAAGAAAGAGCCCGAGAAGGATGGTTAGAGGATGGAATTCAAAGACGGTCAGACTGTCGGCATCGACTTGGGGACGACGTTTTCCACAATCGCCCAACTCGACGGAGAGGGCAATCCGGTTCCGCTGGCCAATGACGACGGCGAGATGGAGACGCCCAGCCTGGTGTTACTAGCCGAGACGGGGCACGTGGTTGTCGGGCCGAATCGGATGCGGGCGGCCATGGAAGAGCCCACTCATGTCGTGGAACGCATTAAACGAGAGATGGGTAACGCCAATTTCAAGCAGACCTTTGACGGCCGGCAGATCACACCCGAGTTCCTCTCCGCATTGATCCTCAAAAAGCTCCGCCAGGACGCCGTCCGCCGGATCGGCAAGATCGGCAACGCGGTGATTACCGTACCCTACTACTTCAACGATCAGCGTCGCAAGGCCACGCAGGATGCCGGCCGGATCGCTGGGCTGAACGTGGTCGACATCATCAACGAGCCGACCGCGGCCACGCTGACCTACGCCTGGCACCGGGGTGAGTTAGGGGCCACCGCCACCGGCTCCGACAAGCCCAGAATGATCTTGATCTTCGATTTGGGCGGCGGGACGTTCGACGTGACCGTTGTCCGATACACACCCACCCATTTCCAGGTCCTGGCCACCGCCGGCGACGTCCAACTTGGCGGAGTGGATTGGAACGACCGGCTGATGAACCACGTTGCCGACGAGTTCGAGGCACGGCACGGCAGCGATCTCCGCCAATCAGCCGCCACCGTGCAAATGCTTCGCAACGACTGCGACCTGGCCAAGCTCGATCTTTCCGAAAACACGGAGACGACAATAACCTGCCGGCACGGCGGAAAAGCCATTTCGGTCAACGTAACGCGCGATCGGTTCGAAGCGATGACCGCCGACCTGCTCCAGCGAACGGCGGATACCACCGGACTGGTACTCGAGCAGGCCAAGGTGGAGGCCGAGCAACTCGACGCGATTGTGATGGTGGGTGGGGCGACGCTGATGCCGCAAGTGCCCAGGATGATCGAGAGAGTCACCCGCCGCCAGCCGAGTCGGGACCTGTCGCCGTACACGGCGGTGGCTCAGGGGGCCGCCATTCATGCCGCCATCCTGGAAGCCAAGTACCGGGGAGAGAAGAGCGAACTGGCCGACAAAGTCCGGAAGATGCTGGCCGCGGTCAGGCAGGACAACGTCAACTCGCACGGCCTGGGGGTTGCGGCCGTCGATCCCAAGAGCGGTAGAATGGTCAACCACGTGATGATTCCCCGAAACTCCACTTTGCCGGCAGACTGCCGACAGACGTTCAAAACCAACCGCGACAAGCAGCAGCGCGTGAGTATCCAGGTGCTCGAAGGCGACGCTCCCGATCCGCGGGCTTGCTCGCTTTTGGGTAAGTGCCGAATCACTGATTTGCCTTCTGATTTACCCAAGGGCTCGCCCATCGATGTCACCTACGCCTTCGACGCCTTCGGGCGAATCACGGTCAAGGCGCAAGACAAAACCGGCGGAAAGGAGGCTTCCATCGATATCCAGCGCCACGGCGGACTCGACGAGCAGCAACTCGACGCCTACACCGCACTAGCCAACAACTACCTGGTAGAGTAGTTGATAGTTGAGAGTTGAGAGTTGAGAGTTGAGAGTTCCCTGGTTCCCAAGCTCCTGCTTGGGAACCGCTGTTGACTTGACTTTCCGCGTACTGCTGAGTGGATTGGTTCCCAAGCAGGAGCTTAGGAACCAGGGTAAGCCGCAAGCGGAAATCAAATCAGAAATCAAAAATCAAAAATCCCAAATCCTGCCATGTCCGAAGAAACACTCGATGTCTATCGCGATTGGCTTGGAATAACCGAGACGGCCCGGCCGTTGGATCACTACCGGCTCCTGCGGCTGAAGCGGTTCGAGGACGGCACAGCCAAAATACGGGACCACTATCGCAAGATGAACTTGCACGTGCGCAAGTTTGCCACGGGCGACTACGCCAAACAGTCGCAAGAGTTACTCAACGAGTTGGCCAAGGCGATGCTTTGCCTGACCGACCTCAAGCGCAAACGCGAATACGACGCCTCGCTGGGTCGCACCGACGAGGGCGAACTTCGGCGGCGATCCTTCGAGGAAATACTGCTGGCCGGAAAGGTGATCGATCAGAATCAATTGGCCAAAGCCCGCGACTACGCCGCGGCGGTCGGGCTGGAGGTTCGCGATGCGGTGTTGCAGCAGAAGCTGGCCGGGCCGGATGTGGTGATGTCGGCCTATGCCGAATCGATCGGGCTGCCTTACGTGGAATTGGACGACATCGGCGTGGACCAACAACTCGTCGGCCGGGTTCCCGCGGCCACCGCCCGGCAACACTCCTGCGTGCCGGTGATGACCAGCGAGGGCCAACTGCTGGTGGCTTCACCCAATCCGCTGGTCCCCAACGTGGAAGAAGACCTCCGGCTGCGTTTCGGGATGCCGGTGCGCACGGTGTTGTGCACTCCGGCGGGAATCAACGGAGTGATTGCCAAGCACTATCCGCGCGATGCGGCCGGGCCGGGCTCGGCGCCTGGGGAGTCAAAAGCCCAACCGGCGGCCAAGCAGCCCGACTCCACCCCGGACGAAAAACCCCTTTCCAGCGAAGAGCGTACCCGGCGGCAGTTGATGCTATCGATGATTACCTTCAACGTGGCCGTGATTCTACTTGTGATCTTCTTCGCCACACTCCGCGGAGGAATGGCCTTTTTGGGGTTCTTCGAGTTCGCCGCCACTATCGTCCTGGCCATGCTGGCAGGCGCCGCCGCGCTGGTTGTCGGCAAGCTGGCAGGCTGAAAACAATCTCGCGACTCACCCGCCCGAAAAAGGGACCAGGTTTAATTTGTGCGAAGCACCCTTCGGGCCGTTCCGGCAAATTAAACCTGGTCCCTTTTTCGGCCTTACCGCGTGTTGGGAGATTCTATTGACACGCACCGCTGTCGAATACTACAATTCATTGGTGAAGGTGTCTTCGGCTTGGCACATGCGAAGGTTCTTCGCACAAACATAAGAAGGCGTGTTTCATGAAAACAATCAACGTCGATGGATTACCGGATCCTGTCATCAGATCGCTGGAAGCGGTGGTGCATACGCTTCGCGTGGAAATCCGCGGCACGGAGAAAGCGCGCCGGCGCGTGAAGCTTCCAGTTTGGCCGGGTAAGGTGATAGGGTCCTTGACTCGCGAAGAGATTTACAAAGATGTCGGATGAACTCGCGCTGGTGGATACAAATGTCCTCGTATATGCGGTTCAGCAAGACTCGGAACACCATGCGGCAGCCCGCGGCCTGCTCGATCAAGCCCTGGACGGAGAAATCGGCCTTTGCGTCACCTCGCAGGTTCTTGCCGAATTCTACGCAGTGGTAACCGATAGCCGACGAGTCACTAACCCGCGAAAGCCGCAGGAGGTGCTCGAGGCAATCGACCAGATCCTGGCAGTGCCGGGCATAACACTCCTCCCGGCGCCTCCCGACCTTGTCGATAGATGGACGGCTTTGGCGCGGCGGTATTGCACGACATGCGGTGCGATCTTCGATACACTGCTTGCCGCCACTATTCTCGGCAACGGCATATCGGCGATATACACCTTCGACCGTTCCCACTTCGAGCGGTTTGACGGGCTTCGTGTCCTGCCGATCGGCAAACCGATGTCGAAGTGAGAAAGGGCAAGCCAACGCCACCTCACCTGCCCGAAAAAGGGACCAGGTTTAATTTGTGCGAAGCACCCTTCGGGCCGTTCCGGCAAATTAAACCTGGTCCCTTTTTCGGCCCCAGAGCCGCGGTGTCTTCGCCGCGAGTCCGTGGGATCATTCTTGATAGAACCGTCGAGCGACTTCTTCGGCGTGGAACAGGAGCCATTTCTTTTCGGTGTAGACGGCGTGGCCGGCCCAGTGCTGGGCAATGTTCCCCTCGAGCGGCCCGTAGTCGACCAGCAGCGTGGTGCCATCGTCGGGCACGATCGCCCCGGTCTGGAAGCGGTCGAGGATACTCTCCCGCATGGACCGCGGCTGCAACAGACCGTCCAACCGAGTGTCGGCAATCCAACTCCGCCAGGAAAGAACGCTCGGCATCACGTTCGTCCCGGCAATACCGAGTTGTTGGACGTAGTCCCCGTCGGCGGCTTTCATCACGTCGTCGAGGTTGGGTGGGAAGGGCGCCTGGTAGTCGGGCAATCCTTCGTGCGGCCGGTGGTTCACGAAGTGCAGCAGCCGGCCGTAACCGCCCGAGGCCCAACCGTACCGGAGCGGAGTGCCGAAGGTGACGATATCCAGCGCCACCTCGGTCAAAGGCGGCGGCCCGCTACCAAGCCGCCGCCGGAGGTTCCCCCAGACGGGAATATCAACGCAGCCGACGACGGGCCACTGGTAGTATATCTCGGCCGCCTGGAAAAACCGCTCAACCGCATCGCGATTGCCCCCATCCTCGTTTCCCGCCAAGAGGTTGGTCATCAAGGCAAACAGGTTGCCTGCATGACTGTGCCCCCAGAGCAAGACTTTCCGGCCGGGTGGGAAGCCTTGCGAGATCAACTCGTCCAGCAAGCGGACCGCCCCGTCTGCCCGGCCGATGTGGTTATTCTCGCTGGACCAGTTGAACAGGCGGACGGGAATTGTCGGCCGATCAGGCTGATTGATGGTCGACTCGAAGAGTTGTGCAAAGCTGCCCGTGTAGTTGCCCACCTCGCCCGTCAGCCGCTCGACGATCCGCTTGATCACCAGGCGTACCGACTTGCTGACTCTGGGGAACATGCGGGCGAGTTCGTCGAGCACCCCCAGAGCATCGTTGCCGACGAACGTCCCGTGCACGAGGTAGACCGCGGCCACACCCGCTTCGCTCAGGGTTTTGCCCACCTGCTGCATTCTCCGCCGAAACTCGTCGGAGTCGACGGGCGGATGTGGCCCCGGGTTGAGCAGACAGTGCGGTGAAGTAGGGCGTTTGTCTGTGTACGCTTGATGTCGAAACAGGTTGGTCTGCGGCATGGCTTGTTCCGCCTGATCGATGCAAGGCCCCATCTACCCCGCTGGTTCCGCGTATTGGCGTTTATCGGCGACTGATCGTAACGGGCGTGAGGATTATTCCGGCCGCACCAACCCCGCCGAGGGGTAGTTGATGCTGATATCATGCGGAGACATGTAGGGTGGGCACCGCCCACCGATGTACAGGGATATCGTGGTGGGCAGTGCCCACCCTACGATATCTCCGGGGGGTTGACGCTCGCTCGGCGATAGGCAAAACTGATGGGTTCGGTTGGCTGTGTCCCCGCACGAAGAGACCCACCCGGCGAAGGTGCCGAAGGGACGCGATTGTCAACAAAATCTCCACGGAACAGACTAACCATCGCCAGACCAACAGGAAATAGTCAATGGCCACGACCGAGACCGCTACTTTGCAATCAGATTCTTCGGAGAGTGCCGCCGAAGTCCATCCCTTGGACGGGGTTTTCAGCCCCAAAAGTGTGGCCGTCATAGGCGTCACCCCAACGCCCAACACGGTTCCCTTCGACATCTTCCAAAACATCCTTACCAGCGGGTACCGGGGCACGGTGTATCCGGTTGCCCCGGGCAAGCGGAGCATTGGTGCGGTCCGGGCGTACCGCTACGTGATCGACATCGATGACGACGTCGATCAGGCGGTGATTGTCTTCCCGGCCAACGTGGTCGATCGGGCGTTGGAGCAATGCGGCAAGAAGGGGATCAAGTCGGTCATTGTCATTTCGGCCGGCTTCCGCGAGGTTGGCCCCAAGGGCATCAAACGCGAGCAGCGGCTGAAGGATATCTGCAAGGAGTACGGGATCGCGATGATCGGGCCGAACTGCCTGGGGGTAATCAATACCGACCCGGCAGTGTCGCTGAACGCCTCGTTCGCCCGAAAAATGCCCAAGGTCGGCCGGATCGCCTTCCTTAGCCAATCCGGGGCGTTGTGTACGGCCGTGTTGGATTTCGCCCGCGCCAGAGGAATCGGGTTCTCCAAGTTCGTCAGCTTCGGCAACAAGGCCGGCGTAACGGAGATCGAGCTGTTCGACTACCTACATCACGACGACCAGACCGACGTGATCCTTCTGTATCTGGAGGAGTTGCGGAACGGTCGGGGGCTGATCGAGGCGGCTCGGCGAATTACACGGGGCGAGAATGCGAAACCCATCCTGGCCATCAAATCCGGCCGAACACCGCAGGGAGCCGATGCGGCGGCCAGCCACACCGGCTCGTTGTCTGGAGAGGACGCCATCTGCGGGGCCGTCTTCGAGGAGGCGGGCGTAATCCGGGTTGGCAGCATGGAAGAAATGTTCAACGCGGCAATCATGTACACCTATCAGCCCATGCCAAAGGGTGATCGAATAGCCATTGTCACCAACGCGGGTGGGCCGGGTGTGATGGCCACCGACGCGGCGGTTCGCATGGGATTGTCGATACCGCGCTTCGACCAGTCGACAACCGATATCTTGCAGGACTCGCTACCCGACACGGCCAATCTGAAAAACCCGGTAGACGTGATCGGCGACGCCCGGGCGGACCGATACACGGCCGCCTTGAAAGCCGTGCTCGACGACCCCAACGTCGACCAGGCGCTGGTAATCCTCACCCCGCAGTCGATGACCGATATCGACTCGATCGCCCGCGGTATCTGCCAAATCCACGAGAAGGCCGGCAAACCCATCGCCTGTTCGTTCATGGGAGCGACCGACGTACACTCGGGCGTGGAATTGCTGCAAGAGGCGCGAATTCCGCATTATGTCTTGCCGGAATGGGCTTGCGAAGCGATGGCCAAAGTCCAGGCGGTCAGGCAATGGCGCGGACAGCCAATCGAGCAGGTCCAGCCGCTGCCGGTCGCCCGGGACGCCGCCCGGGCGGTAAGCGCCGCAGCGGAGCCCGGCTACCTGAGCGAGGACGAGGCACTGAGGGTGATGGGAGCCTACGGGCTGCCGGTTCCTCGGCACAAGCTGTGTTTCACGGTGGAGGAGGCCGTCGAGTTCGCCGGCGAGATCGGCTACCCGGTCGTGCTGCGAATAGTCAGCCCGTTGATCGTGCATAAGTCGGAGGTGAAGGGAGTGGCCCTGAACCTGTCCAATGCGGCCACGGTCCGAAGCGCTTACGACCAGATGCTCCGGCACATATCGAGCGTCTTCCCGGATACCGAGATTCGCGGGGTTCTTGTCCGCGGAATGATCCCGGCCGGTCACGAACTCATTATCGGGGCGAAATGCGATCCGGTTTTCGGACCGACGCTGATGTTCGGCCTGGGAGGAATCTATGTCGAGCTTTTCAAGGACGTTACCTTCGCCCTGGCGCCGATCGATCGGGCGACCGCGGCCAGAATGGCGCGGCGAGTGAAAGCATATCGCCTGCTGGAAGGCATGCGCGGCGGCGCCCGGGCCGATATCGAGGGCATCCAGGAAAGCCTGATTCGAGTAGGCCAACACGTGAGCGACTTCGACCGGATCGCCGAGTTGGACGTCAACCCGTTGATCGTCGGCCCCGCCGAAACAGGCAACGCCGTGGCCGACGTGCGTATCCGGTTGAGTGAGTAACCACCTACCGAGGAGAATGAAATGGACAAAGATGAAGTACGGCAGCGCGTGGTGAAAGTGGTTTGCCATGTGCTTAACGTCGATGAGAACATGGTCGAGCTTGAAAGCCACTTCGTGTTCGATCTGGGTGCCGAAAGCACGCAGTCCGTCGAGCTGGTGGCCGCCTTCGAGGGCGAGTTCGACATCGAGATGGACGACGAGGCGGCGCTGGAAGTACAGACGGTCGGCAACGCGGTCGACTTCATCGCCAAGTACGTCTGAGTAGTCCCGGCCTGGTAGCCTGTGAACGACTACAAGGACACAAGATGCTTGCGATCTCAATTCCCGGCTTCGGCGATTTGCACCTGAAACACCTTGTCCTGGACTACAACGGCACGCTCGCTTGCGACGGCCGGATGATCCAGGCGGTCAACCGGTTGCTTGAAGCCCTGGCGGAGCACTTGAAGATACACGTAATCACGGCCGATACGTTCGGGCAAGCAAAATCCGCGATTGGGGATTTGCCCTGCGAGCTTGTGATACTTCCCGAAGACAACCAGGACGCCGGGAAACTCGCCTACATCGAACGGCTCGGGCCGGATAGCGTGGTCTCGATAGGCAACGGTCGCAACGACCGGCTCATGTTGAGCAAGGCGGCACTCGCGGTAGCGGTTGTCCAACAGGAAGGAGCGGCCTCGCCGGCGCTGCTGGCAGCAGATATCGTCTGCTCGAACATCCACGACGCGCTTCAGTTGCTAAGCAATCCACTCCGGCTGACGGCAACTCTACGCTCGTAGGAAGCCGGCGGAGCCGAAAAAGGGACCAGGTTTAATTTGTGCGAAGCACCCTCCGGGCCGTTCCGGCAAATTAAACCTGGTCCCTTTTTCGGCCCGGAGGCCTTTCCTCGGCCGCCTATTTACCCTGCTTTCCCCCCGGCACGCCGCTGTTGAAGAATTTAAGGCCTGGCAGACTCGTATTGGCCCCGATTTGCCTTGACCCCACAGCCACCACCAAAGTACCATATCTCGCCTATTTTGTCGCCCGTTCCCGATTCATGGGGCCGCCGACCAGCAACGGTCGGTTGGCACCCGACGAGTATGGCGGTGACCAATCGATGAATGCACCCGCCGCCAAACAACTTGCGCTGGTGCTGATTGCAGCGTTGGTTCTGCGGTTGGCTGCCGGTTGGTTGTGGCAGACGCAATTGGACGATCGTTTTGGAGTCGGCCACGGCCTTGGGGCCGAAAAAGGGACCAGGTTTAATTTGCCGGAACGGCCCGGAGGGTGCTTCGCACAAATTAAACCTGGTCCCTTTTTCGGCTTTGGGTTCGGCGACAGCCAGAGTTACTGGACGTTGGCACGGGCAATAGCACGGGGCGAGCCGTATCGGTACGGCTCGGACGAGACGCGAGTGTTTAGGGCACCCGGCTATCCGCTCTTGTTGGCTCCGGTCTTCTGGCTGGCCAACGGCGAACCGCCCGTGTTTTGGGGCCGGGTGTTTAGCGCCCTGTTCGGCACGCTGGCGGTAGGAGGCGTATGGTGGTTAGCGCGGGAGTTATTCAACGAACGGGCCGGTTTGCTGGCGGCAGCGATAGCCGCGGTGTATCCCGGTGCAATTGCCACGGGTGCCCTGGTGCTCAGCGAGGCCCCGTTTTGCCCATTGATGCTGGCCAACCTGGCGGTTTGGACGGCGGCCTGGCAAGCAGGCTCGCCGCGCCGCGCGGCGGTGCTGGCAGTGTGTGCCGGTCTGCTGGCCGGAGCGGCAACGCTGGTTCGGCCAAGCTGGATCCTGTTCGCGCCGTTTGCACTGGCTGTCGGACTGGTGGCAGTCAAGCCGAGGCTGCGGCAACTGGGAATCGGTGCGGGCGTTTTGGTCGGGATGGCAATCGCAATGACGCCCTGGTGGATTCGCAACGCCCGGCTTACCGGCCATTTTGTGCCGACCACGCTACAAGTCGGCGCCAGCCTGTACGACGGGTGGAACCCGATGGCAACCGGTGCAAGCAACATGGATTTCGTCGGGCCGTTTGTCGAAAACCAGCGGCGTCGGTCGACGGCTTCCGACGAGCGGTCCAAGGAGACGTTCGAGTACAGTCTGGACCGGCAACTGCGCGGCAACGCGTTGGCCTGGGCCGGGGCGCATCCGGACCGGGCTGCCCGGCTGGCTGGAAGGAAGTTCTTGCGAATGTGGAACATCTGGCCGAACGAGCCGACGTTGTCCACCTGGCCGATTCGGCTGATCGTGGCGATTGCCTACGTTCCGGTCCTTGTTTTGGCAATAGCCGGTGCCGGCAGAACGATTTGCCGTGGCTGGCCGTACATAATGTGTTGGCTGCCGGCGGTCTATTTCACGCTGCTGCACGTCGTGTTTGCCAGTTCGATCCGCTATCGCCAACCGGCCATGCTACCGCTGATAGTGCTGGCCGCCGGTTTTGTCGTCTCATGCAGGAAACCACTGAAAGTTGAAAGTTGAGAGTTGAGAGTTGAGAGTTGACGTTGCGAAGCCGCAAGCGGCACTATCCACTGACCACTGTCCACTGACCACTATCCATTGACCACTATCCACTGACCCCTATCCACTGCCCCCTATCCACTGTTCACTGTTCACTGCTCAATCGCCTTGCGCGCTGGCCATTACCAGTTCACCCCGGTAGATTCCCTTTAGTCCTCTCAATCGCGAGGCAATGTTTTGCAACTTCCCGGCCGGGCCGCGCAGTACGATCACTTCCAGGCAAAGGTCGTGATCGAGATGGGCGTGCAGCGTCGAGACGATCAACTCGGTGTGGTCGTGCTGCAACTCCATCATCCGCTCCTGCAACTGCGGCCGATGGTGGTCGTAGACCAAGGTCAGCGTGCCGGCCACGTCGTGCGATTCCGATTGCCAAGCCTCCGCGGTAAGCTTCTCGCGGATCAACTGGCGGACCGCTTCGCTCCGCGTGGCAGTCTGCTGACGCCGGCAGTAGTCGTCGAATTGCTCGAGCAACTCCTCTTCCACCGAGACGGAAAAGCGGACAATATCAGACATCTTCTTCTACCTCCAGGAACATCAGCGTGTTATTCACGCCCTGGGTAGGGGCAATTTGCTTGACGATCTTGTAGCCTTCAATATCCTCCTCACTAACCGGCCGATAGAGTACCGCCCGGATGCCCGTATAAGTGCGGCAGACCACGGGCACGACTCCCCTGTTTTTCAGAATCGCCCGGATTGTACGGAACACCCGTTGCTTTGGTTCGGCCAGGGCGGCCACGAGAACGGCCGTGAACCGCAACCGCTCCAGGTGCGATTCGTCGCCCGAGACTAGCGATATCCGGTCATCCAGCCCCAGACACTCAACGCACTTTCTAGCCAGTGCGACCGCTTGTGAATCGGTATCTATGCCCGTTGAGCGAACGCCGAAAATCCGCGCCAGCAGGATCAGCGAAAGGGGCAACGGGCCGCAGCCGACGAAGACCAGGTGGTCGTCGGCCGACAGACCGAGCGTTTCGCCCTGCTTTCGCACCAGGGTCTCGTAGCGAGGATACAGCGGATACGACTCGAGCCGGGCCCAAGGATCGTCGGCCTCGAGCAGTTCTTCGGCCAGGTAGGCTTCGTGAAGGCTGAAGAAGGTGGCGTAATACGAACGGACGGACGGCAGCACGGCGTCGATCTGCGGATCGGTGAGAATCAACTCTCCAAGCCGGTCGCCGATATCCAGATGCACCAGGTCGTCGAGCACCTGGTACTTCCGAAAAAGCTCGTTCTGGGAGAGCTTGGCCAGCGTTGCCGGCGTATGGTCCTTGATACTCTGGTGGAAATCCAGCACGTGCGGTTTGATGATCTCCAGGCTCCGCCGACAATTCAGGCAGCAGCCGAGGAAATCGTGCTCCTCCAACTCGTGTTCGTGCGAATACTCTACATCGTGCATCGTTAGAAACTCAAACTGTAAGGAGGGGAGGCCGAAAATGGGGACTGGCTCCGTCACGGGCTGGTTTTCACGAGAATTTTCGGTTTGCCGACGGGGCCTGTCCCCTTTTTCGGACGCAAATGGTGGTTGGTGGTATCCATTTTGGGACTCGCGCATCAACAAGGGGGAGAGATGCCCAGCGGCTTCTCTCCCCCCCATTGGTTTTCTGACTATCGAAGTCGGCCCGGTTGTCCTACTCCTCCATCATTCCGGCGGGCTTCTCCGCGGGCTTTTTCTCGGCCGCTGGTTTCTCGGCTGGTTTTTCAGCGGGCTTTTCCTCGGCCGCCGGTTTTTCGGCCGGCTTGTCCGCGGGCTTCTCCTCGGCCGCCGGTTTCTCTTCGGCCGGCTTTTCCGCAGGCTTCTCTTCAGCCGGCATTTCCGCCGGTTTCTCTTCGGCCGGCTTCTCCTCGGCCGGAACCGCACCGAACGGCTCCTCGGCGGGCTCCTCGATAATCACGGCTTCCTCGACCACCGTTTCCTCGACGATCGGTTCGTCGAGGCCGGGGCCTTCGATTGGAGTGGCCGGCTCTGGAGCCGGCTGACCACAACCAATCGCAAATACGGCAACACCCAAAAGCATTGCCAGCAACCCAAATCTGTTCATTGAAATACCTCCTGTCACAGAACGGGGTTAATCCGAATTGTAGAGCATACCGATTGCGGGGGCGGAAGTAAACCAGGGGGGAGAGTGTGAGCGGGAATTTTTCGGATTCCCTCGGATTGGATTTCCTCACCCGGCGCCTCTACCCCAAGTTCCCTATTGTCGCAAGCCGGAAAAAAGTACCGGTTGGGCTCGTTGATCGGGCTAATCGGTTACCATATAATAGGGCTCTTCCGTTTTTAGGTGCAAACTCCTGGAAAGCGGCCGGTGTGCCACTGCTTGCGGAACTTCCCGTGAGCGTTGAACTTGCATCACGACACTGCTTGCGGGACACTTGTCTAATTCGGAAAGC
>JAUWJC010000430.1 GCA_030607895.1 Pirellulales bacterium | reverse complement strand
CGTTGACCGGCTCGATGGCCGAACCGTCGGCCTTGATGCGAAAATCTGAATGGCGTAGCTCAATCGGCTTCGACAGATGCGGTCCGCGGATCGTCCCGCCGTGGCCACCGGCGCCGACATAGATCCAGTCGTCCAGGCCCCAGCGCGGATTGTTGATGCCGCGTTCCATTTCCCGCTTGCGAAAACCGGTAAAGAGCGTCTCGCGCACGTCGACCTTGCCGTCGCCGTCTCGGTCGGCCAGGTAGACGATATCCGGGGCGCACAGAACTATCACGCCTTGACGTGCGGCGATCACGCCGTAGCACGCCCCCAAGCGGTCGGCCCAAACGGTGGAACGATCCATTCGGCCGTCGCCGTCGGTGTCTTCCAGCAATCGAACGCGGCCGAAAGTGCCTTTGGCCGCACGCTCTCGCGACTGTTTGCTTGCCGAATAGCGGATGATCTCGCGAGTAGGTTTGCTGCCCTTCCGCTTCCACTCGGCGGCGTCTTCGTAGCCGTCGAGGTTGTAGCCGTGACATTCGCAGACGAATATCCGCCCTTGCGGATCGAAGGCTATCGCGGCGGGCTCTTCCAGCAGCGGCTCGGCGGCAACCAACTCGATGCGAAAACCTTTCGGAAGTCGGAACTGCTTGAGCACCTCTTCCGGCGGAAGCGGTGTCGGCAACGCCAAAACGTCGACGGCATCCGCACCGTCCGAACGGCCGTGGCAAAACAGACACAACGCTCCAACCAGGGCACTCGTCAAGACCATCATCACGATTCTGCTCATGGTTCATCCCTTTTTCATGCACTTCAACTCGGTCCCAAGCTGGCGTTTGGGAACGAGAAAAACCCGGAATACGCAAACCATCCTACACACTTGTGTTTCGGAGACAACATTCAGCCAACGCCAATTATATCAGTATAGCCGGCACCGCACCGAAATACCAGCCGGTTGGGCGTGTGGAGCCGAGTTCCGGCCGAGGGCAGTTCCGGGCAGTTCCGGGGACAGTATACATAACTCTTGACTGCGGCGGGTGGTTCTGCTAGATTTGCGGCATGGCTCGATTAGCAAGAGTGGTTATTCCGGGCATGCCGCACCATGTGACGCAGCGGGGGAACCGTCGGCAGGAGACGTTTTTCCGCGACGACGACTACCAAGCCTACCTGGGTCGAGCCCTGGGCGACGACGATTTCCAAAAGCGCTTGGAAAAGAAGCTGGGCCGCGTCCTAAGACGCCAGAAACCCGGCCCGAAGAAAACCGGATGAAATAATTAAGTATACTGTCCCCGGAACTTGACGGAACTTTGAGACTCTCGTTTTCCAGAAGCTCTTGGTACGATGTCTCCAACGTTTCGTACTTCTCTTGATGCTTGCGGCGGTCGGTCGCCAGGAACTTGTTGACCTCCTCCTGGGTGAACGTTCTGTCGTCACTCTGGTCGCCGCCTTGACCGCCATCGTTGCCGTCTTGGCCGGCATTGTCGGTTTGCTTGCCGCCGCCAGCATCGGCGCCAAGCCTGCGTGAGTTCATTTCCTGTAGTAGTAACCACACTTATCGGGTCTTTTTTGGTCCGGCCGAAAAAAAATTTCGCCGGGCAGCTTTCGCCGTAAAGTCTTACGCTGCAACACTTTACCCCCCCCCGTAAGTGGCACGGAATGAACGGAATTTTCGATCCGGCCTATTGACACGGCCGGATCGCGCATGGTATTTTCGATGTTGTGCTAGCAAGCATTTGGTGCTAGCAAGCATTTGTTGTTGAGGATCGAGGCCTCTGAACCCTAAAGCTCAACCCCTCGAAAAGTGCGGAGTTCGCACTTAAAAATGGAAGAGTTCTTACTTTGGAGGACGATGGTATGAACGTAATGCGGATTAAGGTCGTGTTGTGGTCTTCTGCGGCAACATTCGTGATTATAGGTGTTGCGCTGGGGGAACCAATCGCTTCGATTACGACGCAGACGACGTCGCACGGCGGGTACACCACGCTCGACCTGACCAGTGTGACGCTTGTGCGGGGGGTCTACGGGCTTCAGACCGTTGACGCCGCCGACCTGACCAACATCGATGTGTTCCACTACAACTGGCCCGACTTTTCCTACCTTCTGCAGGCCGACACGGGGCCCAACCCTCCGACAGGGACGCGGGCTGCGCTGTTGGAAGACCTCTCGCTGGACACGGGGCTCATGTTTACGCCTGGCGGTACCGGCCTGTCCGCCCCCCCGATCTCGACTGACGTGGGCATCGGCGTCAACTTCGACGAGGACGTGTACAACGGCCCAGGCCCTGATGTCGTTCTCTTCGCCAGCGAGGATCCCGATCTCGGTAGAAGATACCCTGTGGTTAGCCCGCTTGATCTGGGAGTCCCGGGACGCGTATCCCTCACGAGGGGCGCGGGCCAGGGTTGGGCGCAGGTTGGCTCTGGAATGGATATGGACATGTATAAGGTAGGCACTGCGTCAGGTGTCGACACACTGTCTGAACTCGAGAGCCAATCCACGGCCAAGCATGCCGACCGGAACTACGTATTATACGGCGCGGCGCTCGATCTGAGCAATCTCGGTTACGCGGAAGGGGAATTTGCCTCCGGTCTGTTCTTCCAGTCGAGCGGGACGGGGCCAGGCGCCCGTTGGGGTCCTCATATGATTGTCGGGCTCCACCGTGTCCCGGAGCCGTCGAGCGTGGTTGTATTTTTCACAGGGGCGGTCGCCCTGGCGGGCATACAACTGGTCCGGCGGCGGCGAAAAAGGAACTGAAGTCCGCTGTTGATTGAGGAAGTCGCAACCGGCGGTCGCCGAAATCAGGGAGGCGGCCTACGGTTGCGTCTTTTTGCTCGAAGCCCAGGAGAATGGCATGGTTAGTGGTCCGCGCCCAAGAGCTGCGTTTACGCTCGTTGAGCTATTGGTGGTTATCACGATCATCGGCATTCTGATTGCCCTGCTGTTGCCTGCGGTGCAGGCCGCCCGGGAGGCGGCACGACGGATGCAGTGCGGCAACAATCTGAAACAGATCGCCCTGGCACTGCACAACTACCACCAAGCCCTGGGCAGCTTCCCGCCCGGCGGAATCACCGAAGGTCTTCCCTGGACGAAGAGCCTGATCTGTTGGTCGATCTCGATTCTGCCCTACCTCGAGCATCAATCGCTATACGACAAGTACGACATGAATGCCTACAACGAAGACCCGGCCAATAAGGAGCTTCGAGAGGCGTTCGTGTCGATCTACGCCTGTCCTTCTGAAAGCGGCGTCAGAGACCTCGATACACCCGCGACCGGATCCGGGTCGAGTGTGGTGTACCGCCGCGGATCCTACCGCTGTATGACTGGACGCAGCGACGGGACCGGCTTCTGGGACTGCAACTGGAACAGCCATCTACCAAGACGCTGGCGGGGCGTGCTGCACACAGTGGGCACGGCCAACCTTACCACTGAATCGTTCGCCAGCATCCGCGACGGGTCCTCCACCACCCTGATGATCGGCGAGTGGGGCACCGTGTCGCATCCCAAGCGGAGGACCTTTTGGGCCTACACCTACGCCTACTACAACGCCTCTGGCGCCGTTCCGCAGAGCCGCACGCTGCTGGCGGATTACGACAAATGTGTGGCCGTCGGCGGCATCGGCGGGAGCAATCCCTGCAAGCGCGGCTCGGGAAGCTTCCATCCCGGGGGATTCCACTTCGCCCTGTGCGACGGCTCGGTCCACTTCATCAGTGCCAGTATTGACATGGAGCTGTTCTGCCAGTTGGCAACCATCGTCGGCGGGGAACCGGCACACGTGCCGTGAAAATGGAATCATATCACATCAAGCACAATGGGCCGACGATGAATATACCCACGATGAATACACAACGTTTTCCAATAGCCGCAACGCTGCTTGCCATCTTATGCGCGGCCGGCACCGGCTTGGCCGCCGAACTGGAAGCAGCGCGGCGCGAGGCCCTGACGGCCAATCCGTTGGTGAGCGGGCAGCCGATCTTGTTCGTCGTGCGGAACCAATACCGCGGCGACCACCACAACACGGCCACGATGTTTCAGACGGGCGAGATCAACGAGCGCAGCTTCCGGGGCGGCGGGGCGATGAAGACGATCGACTTCGCCCAGGGTGGAAAAGTCACCACACTGCTGAAACTGCCCGAGG
>JAUWJC010000010.1 GCA_030607895.1 Pirellulales bacterium | reverse complement strand
CCGCCCCCCCCCCCCCCCCGCTAAACCTGGTATCTCATCCCGTGAACGGTTACAATGAAAATGACCATGACAGGCAAACGGAGTATTTCCCGGCGAAGCTTTCTAAAACGTTCGGCCGCCGCCGGCGTGGCACTGCCGACCCTGATCCCGTCCGGCGTGTTGTGTGCGGCGGACCGGCCGGGTGCGAACGACCGCATCGGCATCGGCGGCATCGGCATCGGGCGGCAAGGTTCCGGAGTCTTGCGCAACTCGTCAGGTCAAGGCCGCGTGGTGGCCATCGCCGACGTGAACCTCCCCCGCGGCGAACAACAGGCCGAGCGATACAAGGCCGTGGCGTACCAGGACTATCGCAAGCTGCTGGAGCGCAAGGACATCGACGCCATCGTCACGGCAACGCCCGACCATTGGCGTGCCCTGGTCTGCATCCACGCCTGTCAGGCCGGCAAGGATATCTACGCCGAGAAACCCATGACCTTGACTATCCGCGAGGGCCAATTGATGGTTCGGGCGGTGCGTAAATTCAATCGGGTATTCCAAACCGGAAGCCAGCAGCGCTCGCACGCGGCCAACCGATACGGATGCGAACTGGGCCGCAACGGCCGGATTGGCAAGATACACACGGGCGTCGGCCGCAACTACCCCAGCCCGTGGGAGTGCGGCTTCGCGGCCCAACCGGTGCCGTCGGGCCTCGATTGGGACATGTGGTGCGGACCGCACGAGGTGGTTCCGTACAATGCCGACCTCTACGCCCCACGCGCCAAGCCGGGTTGGATCTCGTTCCGCCCCTACTCGGGCGGCGAAATGACCGGCTGGGGCGCCCACGGCCTGGACCAGATCCAATGGGCACTGGGGATGGACGAGACCGGACCGGTCGATATCTGGACCGAGGGCGACAAGTTCAACCCGCCGACGTACACCAAACCCGAAAGCCGCCGCCGCGGCGAACTGGCATGTCGCGGTCCGATCATCTTCTACAAGTACGCCAACGGCGTGAAGTTGAAGCTCGACAACGGCAACTCGGGCGGTGGGATATTCATCGGCGACAAGGGTAAGAGCGAGATCTTCCGTGGCCGAGTCACGTCAAATCCGGTCGAGGTGGTCAAGGAGCCGATCAAGGACTCGGACCTCCACCTCTACAAGAGCGACAACCACATGCAGAACTGGATCGACTGCATCAAGTCCCGCAAGCGGTGCATCGCCGACGTGGAGATTGGCCACCGTTCGACGACTGTATGCCATTTGGGTAACATCGCTCGCTGGGTCGGACGCAAATTGAAATGGGACCCCGACAAGGAAAGCTTCCCCGGCGACGACGAGGCCAACAGCTTCTTGGACCGGCCCAGGCGAAAGCCCTACGAGTTACCGGAGGTCTAAGTTTGAGCGATTCACCGTTTAGCCGTCGAGCTTGCCCCCGGCGCGTTGGATGGTATCAATTAGCTCCGCCGCAAAGGCTGAATCTCGGCCGGCTTCAGCGCGCTGGAGGCGGGACCGGCGTCGCTTCTGAATTCCCAAATCAAGCCCGACGAAATCCACTTCAGAATGAAAAGCGATAAGCAGGACTTCATCGACTGCGTGAAGTCGCGGGCGGAGACTTTGCAACCGGCCGAGGTCGGACACCGGGTCCCGTCGCTCTGCCACCTGGGGCACCTCGCCATCCAGGTAGGCGGCCGGCTCCAGTGGGACCCGATCAAGGAACGCTTTACCAATAACGATGCGGCAAACGAGTGGCTGGACAAGCCCATCAGGCAACCGAAACACGGCTGAGGTTATCCACGGAGAGCCGGCTGACTTCCCAAAAAGGCCCCTCGACTTCCCAAAAAGGCTCTTGACTGAGTTGCACAACGGATTAGGATAGATGGTGTGGGGTTAGTTATTCTCGTGAAGTTATCGAGAGCCCTGAAACCCGTGAATCGTTACAAAGAGAGGAATCTTGCTATGTCACGCTGCAAACTACATACCCCGATCGCAATCACTCGCGTGGGTGTGATTCTCTGCCTGGTTGTGGGTCTGGCCGCCCTCGGCAGTTCCACCCAGGCGGGTTTGATTGCCCATTATGCCTTGGACACCGCCACCGGCGGCGCCACGCCCGACTCGACCGGCCTGAACGGCGACGGCACACTCCTCGGCACTGTTACGTCCGGTGGTACCGGGATCGTCGGTGGCGCGTTCCAGTTTTCCGGGTCCTCCGCCGAGTACGTCCGCATCGCCGACCCGGTCTTCGGTTTGGGGCAGGTCACCGCGTCGGTCTGGATCAAGCCCACCACGGTCGACCTTCAGGGGCCGCTGGGACAGTGGACCTACCATAGCGACGGCAGCTGGGACCGCGTTTTCATAATCCGTACCGACTCCTCGGGCACCGTCCAGGAGTACGTTCACAACGGCTCCAGTCAGATCGGCGGCAATTGTACCTTCGCCACCCAGTCGGTCTCGACAACCGCCTTCAGCCTGTTGACGCTCACTTTCGACGGGCAGGCGCTTGTGGCCTATCTCAATGGTGAGAAGTCCAGCAGTTCGTACTCCTTCGCCACCAGCGGACATACGCTCGGGGAAGGGGTGAAAGACACCGTGGCCATCGGCGGCCGCGGCGGCTCGGGGCAGTACTCCACAGGGCTGATCGACGACGTCTCGTTCTTCAACGAGAGGCTGAGCGACGGCGAGATTCGCTCCCTGTTCACCCTGGCAAGCCACCCGGGCTTGAATTACGACGCCGGCAACGTTCAGACCCTCTTCGAAGTAGACGCGGATGGCACACCGCGATCCATCACCTGGTTGCAGTGGACCAAGAACACGGATCTTCCGACGGGACACAACGATGGCGATGTTTGGTACGACGCGCCGACGGGCACCTATTACGTCCAGTTTGGCACCTCGGGCACTTCGTTCGGTGTGCAAGCGACTGTCCCTGAACCTTCCTCGCTTGTCCTGGCCCTGGGCCTTGGCGCGGCCGGCCTGTTGGCTCTCCTGCGCCGTCGCGCCCGAGGACGATCCTTTCCCCGGCTTTGCGCAACCCGTACATCGGCACTCGGCGATCATTCAGAGGCGACGATTCGTACAGGCAAGCCGGGAACTGGAAGGGCATGATGCTTTCACGACGCCCGACCGGCTTTACGCTCGTCGAGCTATTGGTGGTAATCACCATCATCGGCATTCTGAATGCGTTGTTGCTGCCCGCGGTGCAGGCGGCGCGTGAGGCTGCCCGGCGGATGCAGTGCTCGAACAATCTCAAGCAGATCGGCCTGGCGCTGCACAATTATCACGCCTCGGTGGACTGCCTGCCGTTTGCCTGTAGCTATTCCGTGGCCCAGGCCGGCACTTGGGCGGCGTTTATCCTGCCGTACTTGGAGCAGCAGGCACTTTACGACCAGTTCGACTTCAACGTCGCCATGCCTCACGCGAACAACGGGGAGGCGGTCAAGACCGTCGTGACCGTATTCGTTTGCCCAAGCGATCCCGACTCGCGCGAGCCGGTCTTCAACGATCGCGCGTGTGCCACGCCGAGCATGAACCCTAATCCGTCGCTGGGCATGTGGTACCAGGCCTGCATGGGGCCTACCAGTACCGACTCCTGTGTCTTCTGCCCGGAACCCAAGTCCAGCCCCACGGATCCCGATTCCTACTGTTGCCAGGGGTGGAACTACGGAACGCGGGATCCGCCGGACAACAGTACGGGGATGTTTGGGCGTTATCCGAGCAGGATTCGGTTTGCAGACGTGCAGGACGGGCTTTCCAACACGATTATGGTAGGCGAGACGTTGCCGGGTCAATGCTGCTACAATGGGGCGTACGCGCCCAACTTCTCCCTGGCCGGCACCACCATCCCGATTAACACCTTCGAACTCTGCCCGACCCCCCCGGGGTGCCACGTAAGAGCCTGCGGATACAAGAGCCTGCACCCCGGCGGGGCCAACTTCGTCATGGGCGACGGCAGCGTGCATTTCTTGCCAGAAGCAACCGATTACCGGCTCTACAACGAACTGGGCACCCGCGACGGCGGCGAGGTGGTGACGCTGCCGACGCACTGAGTTCCACACCAAGCCGGGCAACCAACCTCACCAAAGAAAAGGAACCCACGCGATGAACAAACACGATCACGAATTCGGATGTGGCTGCGATTGCGGCTGCGATCGGCGCGATTTTCTGGCTGCCGCGGGCACGGCAATGGGCGGACTCGTCTTCACGTCGGCTCCGGCCGAAGCCGCGGTTGCGGCGCCCGCGAAAAAACAAGTGGCCACCGTCCGGGTGGTGTTCCTCTACCCGCCCTCGAAGACCTTTGCCGACAAACCCGACGGCTGGTGGAGTTGGCCGGGTAACGAATTCGACGCCGAAGCACGCCAGAAGCAGTATACGACCGCCCTGCGCGAGGTGGAAAAGAAGCTGGGGATGCAACTCGTTATCGACAACCGGTCCGTCGGCAGCGACCAGGACGCCCAATGCCTGGCTAAGGAGATCGAGGCCAAGCGGCCGGACGGCTTGCTGCTGATCATGTTTTACAATCGCAGTCTGCCGCACGCCGACCTGATCCTAAAGGCAGCCGCCGAGAAGGATATCCCCGCCGTCTTCTTTATTGGTCTGGGGGTGAAGCACGGGTCAGTCAAGCATTATCGCCGACCCGGCGTCTACTTCATCCAGTCGTTGGACAATCTCGATGCGATCGAGTATGGCTTGCGAATGATCAACGCGAAGAAGCTCATGGGCCAGAGCAAGCTGCTGAGCATTACGGAGGCGAAGGAGCCGAAAGAGGGCGTCGAAGCGTTCTTCGGCACCACAGTCCGCGTGATTCCTTTCGCGCGATACGCCGAGGACTTCAAGAAAGTGCAGATCGGAGACGAGGCCCGTAAGTTCATTACCCGATTCACCGGCGGTGCCAAGGAAGTCCGCGGTATGACCTCGGAGGCATTGGCAAACGCTGCTCGGGCGCACTTCGCGCTGAAGAAGCTGCTGGCGGACGAACATGCAGACGGTCTGACGATGAACTGCCTACGCCGCGGCATGCTCAAGCCGTGCATGAGCTTTGCCACGCTTAACGGCGAGTTGATTCCGGCAGCGTGCGAGAACGATCTTTCCGCCCTATACACGCAACGGCTGGGACAACTGCTGACCGGGCGTCCCGGGTTCCAGCACAACCCGTGCTACGAGACCGAGCGGAACCACTATTACGGGTCGCACTGCACATGCCCGACGAAGGTGTACGGTCCCGACGGCCCGGAACTGCCCTACCTGCTGCGCCGCTTCGCGCACACCAACGAGGGAAGCTGTGCGATCCAGGTCTTCTGGAAAGAGGGTGACCCGGTGACGATGGTTCATTACCACCCGGGCAAGTCACCGGCGTTGGACGTGTACGCGGGCAGGGTTGTGAAGTCGCACCAGATGCCACCGGCGGGCGGTTGCACGACGAACGTGGAGATCGAAATCACCGATCGCGATGACGCATGCATGGGGGTCGGCCACCACAATCTCCTGTTCTGCGGCGACTTTGCACGGAAGTTCCGCCTGTTCGCGCAGTTGTACAAGATGGGGGTGGCCAAGAATGGGTTCAAGGGTCCCTGGCCGATTTGAACTCTGCCGAACCCGGAACACATCGCCCCGTCGAGTTGGAATACGACATACCATGCCGGCCGGATTGAACTTATCTACCCTGGATATCGTCGTATTCTTCGGTTTCTTTGCAACGGTCGTGGGCATCTCGCTTTACGCCTCGCGAAAGGAGCAGACTTCCGAGGACTACTTCCTGGCCGGGAGGAAACTCACCTGGTGGCTGATCGGTTTCTCGCTGATTGCCTCGAACATCTCGACCGAGCACTTCGTGGGCATGGCCGGTTCGGCGTTCGGCCGGGTTGGACTGGCCAATGCAAGCTACGAATGGATGTCGGCCATCTGCCTGGTGTTCGTGGCCTGGTGGCTCCTGCCCCGGTTCCTCAAGGCCGGCATCTACACCATGCCGGAGTTCCTCGAATACCGCTACGACGCCACAACCCGGACGATCATGGCCACGTACCTGATGGTGGCCTACGTCATCGTACTGCTGGCCACCGTGCTTTTTAGCGGCGCAATCGCGATTAACGCCATCTTCGGCATTCCGCAGGTGTTCGTCGACCGCTTCGGCATGACGCCGGAAGCCGCCGAGCATTGGGCCCTCATCACCGGCATCTGGAGCATCGGGGTCATTGCCGGCTGCTATACGGTCTATGGTGGGTTGAAGGCCGTCGTCTGGTCCGACCTGCTGCAGGGCAGCGCTCTGATACTCGGCGGTGCCCTTGTCACCGTTTTAGGGCTAAGAATGCTGGGCGACGGCAATTTCCTGGCAGGCTGGAGGCATTTCTCCGAAACTAATGCCGACAAACTGCACGTCGTCCTGCCCTGGAACGATCCGGACGTACCCTGGCTGGCCGTGTTCATCGGCGGGCTGTGGATTCCCAACCTCTTTTACTGGGGTCTGAATCAGTTCATCACGCAGCGAACGCTGGGCGCCAAGAGCCTGGCCGAGGGTCAGAAGGGGATCATGTTAGCCGCCGGGCTGAAGCTGCTGATTCCTTTCATTATCGTGATTCCCGGCATAATGGCCTTCCAGCTTTACGGCCGGGAGATTGCCGCCTTGGGTGGCAACGTGGGCGACAAGGCCTATCCGTACATGATCAGCCGGATCCTGCCGCCCGAGCTTCGGGGAATTATGTTCGCCGCACTTTGCGGGGCCGTGATGAGCACGTTTAACTCGGGGCTTAACTCGGCCTCGACTATTTTCACGATCGACATCTACAAGAAGTTCATCAAGCCCGACGCTTCGCAACACAAGCAGGTTGCCGTCGGCCGGATGGCCACCGCGGTGATTGTTGTCGTCTCCTGCCTTTGGGCGCCGGTGATTTCCAGCTTCGAGGGCGTGTTCCGATACATCCAGGAGATTTGGGGCTTCATCTCGCCCGGCATCGTCGCCGTGTTCCTGGTCGGACTGATGGTGAAGAAGGCACCGCCGGTGGCCGCCAAAACCGCGCTGTTGCTGGGGCTGCCACTCTACGGGTTCTGCCGGTTCGGAAGATACCTGCTCGATATACCGGCCGTCGTCTCCTTCAACTCCTGGGCCTTCCTGCACCACATGGGCCTGGTCTTCGCGGTTCTGGCCGTCTACATGCTGATTGTGACCGCCTTCCGTCCGCTCGAACAGCCCGTCCGAATGCCCGTCTCGGAAATCGACACCACGGTCCATCCGCAAGTGTACCTGCTCGGCGGCCTGATAATAGCAGCAACCGTGACACTCTATGCGGTTTTCTGGTAGCCTTGCCCGCCGTTGGTTCATTCACGGCGGGCAAGCCCGCCGGCTAAACACAGTATTTCGTGCCGTGAACGGCTACCATTGAGGACTATTCCGCCGAACCCTTCGATGGCCCGGCCTTCTTCAGGGCGTCCAGCAGCATTCGCTGAGTGTAAAACCCGCGTAGCACGAGCGGTGGATTCGGTTTGCCAGCGGGAAAGATAGCCAGCACGGGCACCTGCTTGCTACCCAATAGCTCCAGCGTTGCGGTCACTTCCGGCTCGGCGTGGGTCCAGTCGGCCAGAAAGGTCGCCACGCCGCCG
This sequence comes from Pirellulales bacterium, assembly GCA_030607895.1. Classification (GTDB taxonomy): domain Bacteria; phylum Planctomycetota; class Planctomycetia; order Pirellulales; family Thermoguttaceae; genus JAUWJC01. The sequence goes on along the minus strand of JAUWJC010000010.1, from coordinate 10,979 downwards.
GCATCGATCGCGCCACGCGTTTCGTCGGTATCGAGCACCAGCTTTTCCAGTGTCTTGCAGGTGGCGCACCAGTCGGCGGTGAAATCGACCATCACTGTATCTTGCGCGGCGATCGCCTCATCCATCGCTGCTCTGGTGAACGCCCGCCAATACTTGGACTGGCTACCGGAATGTGCCTGCAAGGCTCGTTCATAGCGGTACTCCATCTCGCCGGCAAGCCAACCGAAGCTGAAGAACCACGAAACAACGACAACCGCAATTGCAGTCGCCCACGATACGGTCTTCCGGTTGAAAGAAGCCGTAACCGGTATGCGACCTATCAGCCAGACGGCAAACCACAACGCGAACAGGAGTGCGACCGTGGGAATGACGTGCGGAATCGGAAGGAACGTAAGCACCCAAACCACCGGAATGAACAGCCCGAAGCCCATGACCTGCTTGAAGGTATCCATCCAGGCCCCCGGCTTGGGTAGGAAGGAAGTCAGCTCGGGAAACGCGCCTATCAGCAGGTAGGGGCTGGCCATGCCGAGTCCGGCGCTTAGGAACACGGCATACGCGGCCGCCGGCGGTTGGCTGGCAGTCCAGAACAGCGCGGAAGCCAGAAACGGGGCGCTGCACGGAGTGGCTAGAATGGTCGTGAGAACTCCCTTGGCGAACGCGCCCCCAGCCCCTTCTTTCTCAGCCAATTGGACGGCCTTTCCGCTGCCCACGAAACCGGGAATTGGGATATCCCAAACACCCAACAGGCTTAGGGCCATTGCGAAGACAACGGCCACCAGCGCGATATTGAATTCCTTATAGGTGAACAGTTGTCCCCACCCCATCCCCAGCGTAACCGCCAGGACGGCCAGCAACAGGAAGACCGACATCAGCCCCAGCGAGTACCAGACGTTCAGCACGAACGCCTCGCGCCGACTCTGGCCGGCCTGCTGAACAAAAGAGAGGACCTTTAACCCAATGACCGGCAGCACGCAGGGCATCAGGTTCAGGATCAAACCGCCCACGAGACCCATCGCTAGCGCAGCTATCAGCGGCGTCTTCTTGAGTTGTGCGTCGTCGGCCTGCAGGGTGTTCGGGTCGAAGGCAGGGGTATCGCTCTGCTGCCCGGCGGTCAGCGGTTGCTGTAGATAAGGACCTTCACCCGGCTGGCCGACTCCCGGTTTCAGAACCGCCGTGAAAGGGAAGTCGCGTGGCGGGAGACAATTGTTTGGGTCGCACGGCTGGACATTGAGTTGGCCTTCGATTTTCAACGCGGCCGGATCGACTCCGGAGGCAAACTCGATGGGCGCGGACCACACGACCCGCCCGTCATGGCTCTCGACGATCATGTTGTCGAAGGCCGGTTCGCGCTTTTTGACCGGTGCCGGGCTTACCTGGAACTCCCCCAGCAGCCGGAAAGAGGCCGAATCGTTCAGCTTGATCTTGGTGGCCAGCGGTCCGCCCGGCGGCTGAGTGATCGAATAAATGTGCCAGCCGGGCTTTATGGTGGCCGTTACGAACAGTTGGCCGGGCTGTCCATCTGCCGGCGCGGTGAATTGGGCCGCCACCAACACGACCTCCTCGCCGGGGCCTTGTCCAAACAGGCCCCCAGACTGGTTGTCGGCTATCTGTGCCCAAACGGATGCCGCCACGGCCGTCAGACCGGTCAGAAGAACAGTAACGAACATGAAACGCCGCGGGACTCTCTGCATTGGCTGTCAATCCTTTCTTGGGAATCTGACTGCCTAATGATAATGATCTGCCCGCCACAACTCAATGGCACTTCGAGTGCATCCGTTCCCGGAAAATCCCCCTTCTCACCCCTCTAGTCGGCAAAACCACTGGAATCGCACCCTACGACTACGACTCTGCGTATCTTACCAAGCCGATAGGATGGGCTATATTTGAGGGAGACCGGTGCGTTAATCCGGCCTTTAGTTTACCCTCCGGTTGCCGCCCACGGCGACCACGACTCCCAGCCTGACGAGAAATCGCGATGATGAAGCTCTTCCGCCCGACCGCCTGTGTGCTTGCACTGCTCTTATCTTCAATAATGCTGGCTGCTCCGGCACCGGCCGATCCTCCCAAGGAGAAGCCGGATACGAAACAGTCGGCCGACGAGAAGACTACGCCTAAGAAAAAACCGAAGCATCCCCCCTTCGCCACATTGCTGAAGGACGCGAAAACGACGGAGGGGTTGATCCGCCTGCATCGGAAGGACGACAAGCTATACGGCGAATTGTCGTCCGGCCACTTCGACAAAGACTTCATCGTGGCCATTGCCATTGCGAGAGGGATTGGCGAACAACCCCTGTTGGGCGGCATGACCTGGGGGTTCGGCGACGACTGGCTCTGGCAGTTCCGTAAGCGAGGCGAAAAGATCCAAATCGTGCGGCGGAACGTCCGGTTCACCGCAACCAAGGGAAGCCCCGAGGAACGGGCCGTCCGCCTGGCCTACACCGATAGCGTGCTCTTTAGCCTGCCGATTGTCACCAAGAGTCCCAGCGGCGCTTACGTGGTGGACCTTACGCCGGTCTTCATGAGCGACCTGCCGCAGATATCGCAAGTACTGAAGGGTTTTTCCTTCTCGAAGGACAAATCCACCTGGGCGGCGGTCAAGGGGTTCAAAGACAATATCGAACTCCAGGTTGCGGCCACCTACACCTCCGGCGGAACCAAGGAGTTCGACACGGTGGCCGACAGCCGCGGCGTGACGATCAACGTGCATTACTCGATCAGCCGCCTGCCGCAAACCGGTTACCGGCCGCGGCTGGCCGACGATCGGGTTGGCTACTTCCTCACGGTGGTGAAGGACTTTTCCAAGAAGTTGCTCCCGGACCATTTCGTGCGGTACATCGACCGTTGGGATCTCCGCAAGGCCGAGCCGGCCGCCGAGGTCTCGCCACCCAAGACGCCGATCATCTTCTGGCTGGAGAAGACGGTTCCGTTCGAGTACCGCAAGACGATCCGCGAGGCGAGTCTCGAGTGGAACAAGGCTTTCCAAAAGGCCGGCTACACCAATGCGATAGAGGTCCGGCAGCAGCCCAACGACGCCGACTGGGACCCCGAGGACATAAACTACAACACTTTCCGGTGGATAACCTCAAGCGCCGGATTCGCCATGGGTCCCACGCGAGTGAATCCAACGACGGGCCAGATTCTGGATGCCGACATAATTTTCGACGCCGATTTCCTCCAGTACTGGAAAGAGGAATACGAGGTGGCGACGCCCGCCAGCGCGGCATCGCAAAGGAAAAAGGGACCAGGTTTAATTTGCCGGAACGGCCCGGAGGGTGCTTCGCACAAATTAAACCTGGTCCCTTTTTCCCGGTGTACTCTATCGCACGGGATGGCCCGGCAGTTCGCCTTTGGCTCGATAGTGATGGCCGCCGAGGCGAAGCCGGTTTCCAAGGCCCAACTCAAGCGGCTCCTCATGCAGGGACTGAAGTTTACCGTGATGCACGAGGTGGGACACACACTCGGCCTGCGTCACAACTTCAAGGCCAGCACCTTCTTGACGCTCGAAGAAATCAACGACCCCAAGAAGACCGCCGCCACCGGGTTGGCCGCGTCGGTTATGGACTACATGCCGATCCACTTCGCCCCGAAAGGCAAGAAGCAGGGTGACTACTACAGCACGACCATTGGCCCCTACGACTACTGGGCAATCGAGTACGGTTACAAAAGCGTCAGTGGCGGCACTTCCGAGGCCGAACTGCCGGAACTGAAAAAAATCGCCGCCCGAGGGGCCGAGAGGGCATTGAATTACGCAACCGACGAGGACTGCCGTGGCGTCGACCCCGATCCGCTGGCCAACCGGTTCGACCTGGGCAAGGACCCCGTGCGATTCGCCCGCCAACAGGTCGAGCTTATCAAACAGCTTCTGCCCGACCTGGCCAATCGGATGACCAAAGATGGCGAAGGCTATCAGCGGGCGCGTCGGGCGTTTAACATCCTGCTTGCCAATCACGGAAGCGCGATGTACTACACCGCCCGGTTTGTCGGCGGATTATACGTTCACCGCGACCACAAGGGTGATCCGGACGCTCGGCCTCCGCTGGTTGTCGTGCCGCCGGCGAAGCAGCGCGAGGCACTGGCACTTCTGGAAAAAGAGGCGTTCGGGCAAAAGGCCTTCGAGTTCCCACCCGAGTTGTACAACTATCTGGCCACATCGAAGTGGTCGCACTGGGGTACCGAGGTCAACTTGCGAGCCGACTATCCGGTCCGCGAGATAATCCTCATCTGGCAGGATCGCGTGTTGGCGCACCTGCTTTCTTCGCTGACCTTGTCGCGAATTGCCGATTCGGAGTTGAAGGTGCCGGCCGACCAGGATGCCTTCACCACCGCGGAACTGATCGAGCGGCTTACCAAGGCCGTTTTCAGCGAAATCGAGAAACTCGACGGCGGCAAGTACACCAACCGCAAACCGGCCATCAGCAGCCTTCGCCGCGGCTTACAACGCCGATTCCTCGAGCATCTGTCCAACCTGGCCATGGGTAACACGCTGGCACCGGACGATTGCCAAACCGTGGCCTACGCCGAACTCGAGGCATTGGAGGCCCGCATCAACGGCGTGCTGGCCGGGAAGGCTCAACTCGATTCCTACACCCGGGCACACCTCAAGGAAACGGCCGACAGAATCCGCAAGGTCCTCGACGCCCGGCTACAACTTCGCCGCCCTTGAGTAGTCGTAGGGTGGGTCGAGGTACGAGACTTGAGTAGTTGTAGGGGGGGTCGAGGTACGAGACCCACGCGGGAACAACTGACAAGAACGGGGGTCTCGCACCTCGACCCACCCTACAATCTTTTCACAAAGATCGCTGATCCAGTGGCCATTAGGCCGCTTGCGGCTTCGCTCCGCCGCGCCAAGTAAGAGTTACCCTACATCAGTCTCGCGGGCCGACGGTGCTGATGTCGATCGGCTTGAATCCCAGTTTGAAGGCCGGCGAATCGGGCTTGAGCGAGAAGTTGCGGTTCTTCGCGTCGACGAATTTCGGGTCCGCAACGATCGAATGCCTGCCGAGGCCTTTCGCTTGCCACTCGGCGAGCGTGTACTTCTTGCCCGAAAAAAACGTCACCGGCTCGCCCCCCTCGTGATAATAGAGGTTGTAGTCCCAAAGTGTCGCGTAACTCGGCCAGTCCTTTTCCTTGATCAGCGGCCCTTCCTTCCAGATAACAATGTTGCGTGCAAAGACCTCGCCTTTTGGTTGTTCATCTCCAGCCGGCTGATCGCCGTAGACGGTCAGTTGGTACATCTTTCCGTACGCAAAGATGTTATTCTGGACGATGTTGCCGTAGCAGTTGTAGTTGCTGCCGTATCCGCCGGCGACGGCGTCATGCACTATGTTGTTTTCCACCACGATTCCGCAGCATCCGTTGTCCAGGATGATCCCTTCGCCGGCGCCTTGCCATCGCTCGCTGTGAAAGACGTGGTGGATGTAGTTATTCCGGATGACCGTGCCGGGCGAGGTACCCAACGCATAGATCGCGCAGTGCGAGCCGAGCACGCCGGTTCCCACGTGATGACAATGGTTGAACTCGACGATATTGTCGCGTGCCCGCTGCAAGGGGAAGTACGACCATCGCCAGCCCACGGAGATTGCCCACATGAACGGGCCGGAGATTTCGTTGTGGCAGACGGTGTTTCCGCTGCTTTGGCCGATCCACACGGCGGGCGCGCCCAGGTAGACCTTGGCCCCGTCGAGGAACCGGTTGTCGGCGATGAGGGTTCGCGAAGTCTCTTGGATGTCCTTTTTGCAATCCTTCGGTTCGCCGATTTTGACGCAGCCGGCCCCCACGTCGCGGACCGTGTTCCGCAAGATTTGGTTGTCCTTGCAGCCGCGCCGCAGTTCCATACCCCAAGCGCCCAGGTTGGCAAACTCGCAGCGCTCGATCCGGCAGCCGGCGGCTCCATCGGCATGAAAAGCCGCCGGGGGCGCGATCTCGGCCTGTGGCTGGGCATAGCCGGTGTCGGGAATCGTCCATATGGTGTGGCGGAAGGTAATGCCGCGGAACGTGACGTTGCGAATGAGCTTCTGCGCGTCCATGTCGCCTTCTAGTCGGACAAGCTGCTCGGCAGCCGGTGCCGTAACCTGGACTTTCGTCATGTCTTCGCCCGGCATGGGATGATAGTAAAGCACGCCCTGCTTGCGATCCAGGTACCACGCACCCGGCGCGGCCAGTCCCTCCTTGACGTTGTCGACATAGTACCCGTTCGACCAGGTCAGCGGCCGCCAACTTCCGCCGGTGAAGATTACGACGTGGTTCTTTTCGTCGATGTGCTTGATTCGCAACCGGGCGGCCATCCAGATCTGTAGTACCACCACCTCGACATCTTCCATGTTTGTCCAGTCCGCGCGAATATCGCCCGGCTTGAACTGAAAGGCTTGCAGGGGCAGCTTTCCCTTGGCCTCGGGCGCGGCGGCCATCCAACTGTTGGTATCCACCTTCGGCAGGTTCGCGATGGCGAACATTTTGTTCTTGCCGGGCAGCCGGGCGCGATCTCGTCGCTGGCCGTCTACAAACATCTGGCGGAAACGCCACTTGCCCGAGCGGACCTCGGGCAGTTCCACCTTCCAAAGTTTCCCGTCGGCCTTCCGCCATCCCGAAATGGTCTTTCCGCCGCAGATAACCGCCTTTTCGTCCGGATAGGATTCGTAGACCATCGGGCTGCTCTGGCTGCCGGAGTCCTCCGGTCTCAGCACGAACGGTTGCACGCGGCGATAGATTCCCGCACGGAGCCTGACCGTCACCGGGCCTTTAGGATTAGCCTTCGCACGGAGTTGACGCACCGCGTCGCGTGCCCGTTCGAGCGTGGCAAAAGGGCCGTCGGTCCGCTCGGCGTTTGCTTTGGGCAGGGTACCCGACCAGGCGTCGTTTCCGTCGGGCGCCACGCAAAAGACCGTCTCCGCCGCTCGCACGCTGCTTTCGCCCAAGAAGCACAACGCGAAAGCCGTAACTGCCACGGCGGCGTGAATTGGACTCTTAATCTGGCGATTCATTGCCGATCTCCTTGCGGTGTGATGTAGCCATGGATGGGTCGGTGCGATTCACGCACCTACAAGCCAGCATGTCAACTTATCATCGGCGGCAGGGGCCTGCAAGAGGGGTGCTTATGGTATTGTCGGTGACCGGCTGAGCCATTCTGTTGCCGCTTGCGGCTTCGCACCGCCACGCTATCGACAGCGAAAGCGTGCGCAGCCGCAAGCGGCCCTTTGGCCCGTAATCCGGATTTGCAACGGCCGGGGCTTTATCCTATAATACCGGGCATTGGCCGGGGGTGCGGAAGTCTGCTTTTCCCGGCGAGCGAGAGGCTTTTCCAGGCAGATTCTTGTCATGACTGTATCGCCGGTCTACAGATTGCTGCTTCCAGCCGGGCTGGTGTGTCTTGTGGTTGCCGCCCGGACCGCGGCCGGGGCAACTCCGCCGGCCACGGCCAACCGGGCGATCCCTTTCCCGGCCGCGCTGGAGGCTGCCAACATCTCGGTCCCCCGGATCGACGACGTTCACGAACACGCGCTACTGATCGGCAACGGCGACATCAACACGCTGGTCGTCTCCAAGGGAAGCAAGATATTCCTCCGGCTGACGAAGAACGACGTTTGGGACGCTCGGCTCGATACGGCCAACGACCCTCCGCTGCCCACACTGGCCCGGCTCAAGGAACTGGCCAACACCAACTGGCCAAACCGCAAGTGGATACTGCCCGAAGGGTCGAAATGGAAGGGACCCGACAGCTATCACGCTCACGCCTACCCTTGCCCCAGGGCGTGTGCCCAGGTATTCGTTGGGCCGAAAAAGGGACCAGGTTTAATTTGCCCCAACGGCCCGGAGGGGGCTTCGCAAAAATTAAACGTGGTCCCTTTTTGGGCTCAGGCAACTCTCGATCTCCGCCGAGCGGTGGTCGGCGTTGCCGGCACGTCTGACGGAATACCGAAGGCAGATATTCGCGCGCTGGCCGATCGAAATGTCTTCTTCATCGAGACGCCGGAGCCGGTCGAACTTCTGCCTATTCTGTCGAAGGACCTTCCGCCGGCCACTACCGGAGCGGACGACGGCGTCGATTGGCTCCATCAGGCAATCCCCGGCGATTTGGACTGGCCTGGAATGAGCTTCGCCGTGGCGCTGGCCGGCGGCGGTGGGCAGAAGGCGATAGCCGTGGTCACCTCCCGCGAGTCGAACGACCCAACGGCCGACGCGGTGAAGCTGGCCCGGCGGACGGCCGGCACCGACCGTTCGGAATTGGTCGCCGGACACGAGCGGGTTTGGGACGGGTTCTGGTCGGCCAGTGGGATCGATACGGGCGTTGCCCTGTTTCGCGATGCGTGGTATCGCAATTTGTATTTTCTACGATGCACGACGAAGCGGGGTGTGATTGCACCCGGTCTTTTTGCCGGGCTGATAACCGACACGCCCGCCTGGCACGGCGACTACCACCTGAACATCAACCTCCAGCAGACCTTCTGGGGGACCTATGTGACGAACCACCCCGACATGGCGGAGCCTTACGATCGGCTCATCACCGAGTACCTGCCGCGTGCCCGCTGGATTGCCCGACAGGTATTCGACTGCGGTGGAGCGTACTTTCCGCACGTGCTGTTCGCTTACGAGCCGCCGCACCCCGAGCAGTGCCGCAGCCGCAACGGCCGGCAGTACATCCATCATGTTTGGGCCTTTACGATCGGCGTGTCGGGCTTTACGGTGCAACCACTGTGGTGGCATTACAAGTATGCCCCCAACCGCGAGTATTTGGAGACGACGGCCTACCCGGCCGTGCGTGACGTGGGTGTTTTCTACGCCGACTTCATCGACAAGTGCGACCCGGCTCCCGGCGGCAAAGTGGTGCTGGCGCCCAGCGTTTCGCCGGAACACTGGGGATGGACGCCGATGTTTCTGCGGAATCGCAACTGCGCGTTCGACATCGGCATGATCCGCTTCACGCTGGAAGCCGCCATCGAGGGCGCTACAACGCTGGGGCGGGACGGCGAATTGGTCGAGCGATTCAAGAAGACCCTAAGCCGTTTGCCCGACTATCCAACCAGCGGCGGCAAAGAGCCGGTTGTGGTCGACGTTCTCGGTGCTGGGCCGATCACCTACAACCTTCCCGTCCCTGCATTCGTGGTGTTCCCATGCGGGCAGGTCACCCGGCAGTCGCCGACCGCCGAGCGGGAGTTGTTTATCCGAACCGTGGCCAGACTGCGGCGGCACCCGGCCTTCGCACCCGAGTTGCTGGGGATTGCCCGGGCACGCCTGGGCATGAGCGATGCTTATCAGTGGTTTTACAACGAAGTAGCGCCGCGGATGCGTGCCAACGGCACGATGCTGGGTGTTCCCCGCGACCGATCGCACCCGTTTAACTTCTTCGGCCCGGCCAACCAACAATTCGGCGGTATGACGGCCGCGATATCGGAGTTGCTCGTGCAAAGCGCCGGCGACGTGATTCGTGTCCTGCCCGCCTGGCCCAAGGACAAACCGGTCGGTTTCCGAAACCTCCGCGCGCAGGGAGGTTTTCTGGTGTCGGCCGTGCAGGCCGGTGGAAAGATCGAAGAGCTTTCGATCGCCGCCACCGTTGGAGGAAAGCTGCGACTCCAAAGCCCCTGGCCGACGATCGTCGCGCGGGACGCCGAGACGGGTCAAGAGACATCGCTGAAGCCTGACCAACAAGGCATTGTCGAACTCGACACGCGGCCCGATCAGCGGATTCGCTTCCAGCCCCAGTAGTCTGTAGGGTGGGTCGAGGGACGAGACCCACTCGCAAGAAAAAAATCTCACGCAAAGACGCAAAGGGGCAAAGACGCAAAGGAAATCAGGAGGGTGCTAAATTGATGTCCTTCCCATTATTTCTTTTTGCTTCTTTGCATCTTTGCCCCTTCGCGTCTTTGCGTGAGTCTCCGCGTGGGTCTCGTTCCTCGACCCACCCTACATGCTCGAGAGCAGTGTGAGTACGAAACACGCACCGTCGGCAACGCTTGTGTCGAGTCGCAGGTCTCCACCCATGTCGCGTGCGAGTCGGCGGCTCAGTGCCAGCCCCAATCCGACACCCGGGGCCGAATTGGCCGCCTCCTGGGACGACTTCGAGAACGGCCGAAACAGACGCCGGCAGTCTCCCCGCGAGATGCCCGGGCCGTGATCGCGAAGGCGCAGTTGGCCCTGTACCCGGAAAGTGGCGCGGCCCGACCGTTTTGCAATCAGACAGAGCCGCTTGTCGGCGCCGGTGCCGGCATACTTGCACGCATTGTCGACCAGGTTGAAGAGTATCTGCTCGACCGCCGACGGGTTCACCCGAACCACGGTAGAAAACGCCGAATCGTCTCCCCGGTCAACCAGTTCCATGCCGGCCGGCCTGGCCCTATCGATTAGCCGCCCCTTTACCTGTTCGATGAGTTCCCCCAAGGGCACGTCTTTCATGCGATGTTGGCTGGTGGACCGTTCCAAGCGGGCGTAAGAGAGCACGTTTTCCACCAGATGAATCAGCCGGGCGGCTTCCGCCCGAAGCGTGTTCAGGTAGCCGCGTTGCCGGTCAGGGTCGGGGACCATACCTTCGGAGAGCATTTCCGCATACATCTGGAAGGTCGTCAGCGGCGTGCGCAATTCGTGAGTAACGGCCGAGACGAACGCCGCCCGGCGCTCGCTCAATCGGACTACACCAAACAGCAGCACCCCAACCGCAACCGCGGGGTGGCGCTTTCTCGGGCAACCAGCGGAGCCAGTGCCGAGTCGATTCGCCACAAGGCCAACTGCACGTTCTCTTCCAGCGCCGCCTGCTGACGTGCAGCCGTTTCCGCCCGATCCAGCCGAAGTGCGGTCAGGCTGATCCACGCCATCGCGGCCAAGACTACCGCCAGGCAGACGGCAAAAGCGATCCAGATATGGCAGGGACGTTTCATATGGGTCGTTAGGGTTTTACGCTGTAGGATGCGCGCGCCGTGCGCGCATGTTGTACAGTTGTGTTTTTACCCCCCCGGCCCCGCCGGGGCCCCCCCCCCGCGGGGGGGGGGGGG
>JAUWJC010000420.1 GCA_030607895.1 Pirellulales bacterium | reverse complement strand
TGTAAAACATGTAAGCAGATGGGAGACCACTTTACTAACGAGTGTACTGCTCCTTGGTGTACAATGTGCAAAGGATGTCATCAGACTAAAGAATGTGATCAATTTAACAAATATCAATGTAAAACACTGGCCGGGGCCGCTGGCAATGTCCTCCTCTGGGACGTGGAATCGCGTAGGCTGATCCGTGAGGCATCGTTCCCCTATGGCTCATGGGTTTCCTTGGTGGCCTATGCCCCGGATGGGAAGACCCTGGCACTGGGCAGTGAGGATAGCAGTGTGCCGCTTTACACGGCCGATCTGGACCACCAATTGCGTGCACTGCCGGGACATAGAAGCAGGTGGCACAACATCGCCATCTCTCCCGACGGAAAGACCGTGGCGTATGTGGATACGGATGGGAAAGTGCGGCTCTGGCAGACAGAATCCAGCGGGATGCCGCGCCAACTCGATGGCTCGGTTCTGCTGCGTGGTGGCACACTGGCCTGGTCGGCTGATGGAAAGATCCTTGGAGTATACTTCTGGAGTGAGGCCGGTCGTTCCAAAATCCATGTTTGGAGTATGGATTCAGGCAAGCAACTTGCAGCATTTGACGTGCCAGGGCATTCTCATAGGAGGATTTCTTTTTCGCCCGATGGGAGCATAGTTGCCACCGGAGGCGACGTTCCTGCCACCGGCCAGGCCAAGACCGAACTCTCGGACATCTCCTCCGGGGAACTCCTGCGGGAGATTGAAGGAGTTGCCGGCAACGGCCTGGCCTGGTCGCCCGAGGGCAATATGCTGGCTGCCGGGGCGGGCAAAGACGTGGCTATCTGTGAGCCCCAGACCGGCAAGGTGCTGAAGACACTCGCCGGCCTGACGGCCCCGGTGATGTGTGTGGCATGGTCCCCAGACGGGAAGGCCCTGGCCGCCAGCGAATGGAATGGGAACAAGGTCTGCTTGTGGGACGTTGAGTCGGGCCGACTCCGGCGGAGCCTCAAGCACTACGGCGCCAAGTCCCTGCGCTGGTCACCCGACGGAAAAACGATTATCTCCGGGAGTTCAGCTAGTGTGACGGTTTGGGACGCCGAGTCGGGCAAACAGTTGCGTGAGATCCGGGGCGGTACCACATTGTGCGATCCGGCCATCTCGGCCGACGGGCCGGTTGTGGCGTTGGATTTCGGCGGGATGATCAGGCTATGCAGCCTGGACGACGGCCGGGTGATCCGCTCGCTGGTATCGATGCGGGATGGCCACTACGCCATTGTGAGCCCGGCGGGCCACTACACGGGCTCGCCCGGGGTCGAAAAAGAACTGGTCTACGTCGTCCAGACCCGGGCCGGCCAAGAGACACTCACACCCGACGAGTTTGAGAAAAAGTACGGCTGGAAGAACGATCCTGACAAAGTCGGAGGTCGGAAGGTGGAAGGCGGAAAGGCGAAGTCGGAGGGGAACAAGCAGAAAGCGGGTGAGGCGGAAGGGCTGTAGCACAGGCTTCCAGCCTGTGGCTGGGCAACACAGGCAAGATGCCTGTGCTACTGGTGCAACGAGAGACAGGCTCGTCGCGTGATCTTGGTGAGGAAAATGAACGATGGCTGAGCAGTTCGATCCTTATTATCGCTGGTTGGGTATTCCGCCGGAGGAGCAGCCGGCGAACCATTATCGGCTGCTGGGGATCAAGCTGTTCGAGGACAACCCGGACGTGATCGAGGCGGCCGGCGACCGGCAGATGGGCCATCTTCGCACGTACCAGGCCGGCAAACACAGCCAACTGTCCCAGAAGCTCTTGAACGAAGTGGCCGCGGCAAAAATCTGTCTATTGCAACCGGACAAGAAGGCTGCCTACGATACCCAACTCAGGCCGAAAAAGGGACCAGGTTTAATTTGCCGGAACGGCCCGGAGGGTGCTTCGCACAAATTAAACCTGGTCCCTTTTTCGGCCGGCTCGGTGTTCGGCGAGTATATGCTTCTGGACCAGCTCGGCCGGGGCGGCACGGGGCAGGTGTTCAAGGCCAAGCATCGCACGATGGGTCGCGTGGTGGCAATCAAGGTGTTGTCGTCGGAAGTCGTGCAATCACCCGAGCGCGTCGCCCGGTTCCACCGAAAGGTGAGAATCCTCGCACAACTGCACCATCCGAATCTGGTGGCAGCCTACGATGCCGGCCAACGTCAGGACACGCACTACCTTATCATGGAGTACGTCGACGGCCAGGACTTGTGGGCGCTGGTGAAGCGGGTCGGTCCGCTGCCCGTCGAGCATGCCCTCAGCTATACCATGCAAGCAGCCGCCGGGCTGGCCTGCGCCCACTCGCACGGCATCTACCACCGTAATATCAAACCGAGCAACCTGCTGGTCGACAAGCAGGGCGTTGTGAAGGTGATCGGCCTGGGTCTGGCCCGGGTGGATTTCGAGGCTATCTCGGCCGACGCGAGTTTCGGTGCCGAGTTGACCGCGCCGGGCCGGGTAATGGGCACCTTCGACTACATGCCGCCCGAGCAGGCGGTCGACAGTACCAAGGTCGATCACCGGTCCGACATTTACGCCTTGGGTTGCACACTCTGCACGGTGCTTACCGGGCATCCACCTTACCCGGTCAAGTCGCAAATGAAGAAGGTGCTGGCCCATCGCGAGGGTCCGATCCCATCGCTTTTCGAGTTGCGGCCCGACGTGCCCTTTGCCCTGGACACCCTCTTCCGCAAGATGCTGGCCAAGCAGCCCGACGACCGCCCCCAGTCGATGGACCAGGTAATCGCGGCCTTGCAAGGCTGCTGAGCCCTTTGTCGCTCCGGTGTCTTCCCCTTCCGCAAGAGGCCTTTCTTTCGCTACAATCGCGGCATGAACGCGATTTGTCTGGTTGTCGATCGGTTGCACGCGGGCCACGTGGGAGCGTATGGAAACACTTGGATTGAAACGCCGGCAATGGACCAGTTGGCGTGCGAGGCGTTTTTGTTCGACCAGATGCTGATCGACAGCCCGGAGTTGGAAACCCTCTATCGCTCGTACTGGCAGGGGCATCATGCACTTTGTCGGCAAGCTCCGGGAGGACCCACGCTGGCCGGGCTGCTCGGCGAAGCAGGGGTTGATACAACGCTGCTGACCGACGAGCCGGCGGTGGCTGGAAGTTATCTGGCCAAGTCGTTTGACGAACTGGTCGATATCGACGCGCCCCGGCCGCCCGAACTGGCCCCGAACGTCGAACGGACCCATCTGGCCGGCTGCTTCGCCCGGATCATCGATTGGCTTGACAATGTACCACGCGAGTCGTTTTTGTTGTGGTGTCATCTGGCCGGGATGTCGGGTCCGTGGGATGCACCGTATGAATTTCGGGACAGATACGCCGAGCCGGGCGAGCCGCCGCCGCCGGAGTCGGCCGCGGCGCCCGAGCAAGTGCTGGAGCAGGACTACGACCCCGACGCGCTCTTGGGCATCTCGCAGGCATACGCCGGCCAGGTTTCACTATTGGATACATGCATCGGGGCCTTTGGGGAATTCCTCGACGGCAGCCAACTGTTGGACGAAACGCTGTTGTTGCTGGTTTCGGCGCGTGGGTTCCCGTTGGGCGAACACCGTCGAGTAGGGGCGTGCGACAACGCGCTTTTCGGCGAACTGGTGCACGTGCCACTTATGATTCGCCTGCCCGACTCGCTGGGCGCCGCCGGGCGCAGCCAAGCACTGGTCGAGCCGGCTGACATTTGGGCGACGCTGTTCGAGTGGTGGGCCTTCGACGGGTCGGCCTCGCCAACCGGCAGAAGCCTGCTGCCGCTGATTCGCGAAGAGACCGAATCGGTCCGCGACCGGCTCTGCCTGGCGGGCGCAAGCGGCCAGCGGGCAATCCGCACGCCCGCCTGGTATCTGCGAACTTCCGACCAGCCCGAACTGTTCGTCAAACCCGACGACCGCTGGGAAGTAAACAACGTCTCGACTCGTTGCCTGGACGTGGTCGACGGCTTGCGGGAAGCTCTGGCGCAATTCGAAGAGCATCTCGAAGCCGGCCGGATTGCCGAGTTGCCGCTACTTGACGAGGTTCTGTTGAGCGGGCTAGAATAGGGAAGGAAAAAGGGAAGGAAAAAGGGAAGGGAAAAGGGGAAAGAAGGGGGAAAAGGGGAAAGCGGCGTAGTAAATTTTGGTGGGCGTTGGAATAGCCTCGGATCAGTGGTCGTGTTTTCCACCTTGTTCCCAAGCTCTGCTTGGGAACACAAGGCTTGGAAGCTCCGCTTCCTTCAGCCGCAACCAACCATGTTGCAAGCACTTACGGTCGATCCAGGAGGCAGAGCCTCCGTGCCGTGC
>JAUWJC010000410.1 GCA_030607895.1 Pirellulales bacterium | reverse complement strand
GGTCGCGCCTTAATCAAAGTGAAAACGCCGGGTGGGTGAGCGCAGCGAAACCCCGGGGTTTCGCTGCGCTCAACCACCGGGCGTTCGGGTTTCGCTGCGCTCAACCACCGGGTGTTCGTTGGCCGAACCCCATGAACGATTACCTATTTTCGATACTTCTTCCGCAGATACACCTCGATTGGCTGGCCGAGCCAGCGGTAGAGGAAATAGTCGAGCCCACCCCAACGTCCCACGGCCGTGGTGGCCAGCAGGAACATGGCGACCATTTCGACGAAGTTCTTGTCGACGACCAGGGCATGTCCGACCACGGCCGGGACCGGCGGGTAGATTGTCGGCCAAGGCGGCTGGGTCAGGAGCACGTTGATCAGGAAGACGGCTCCGCCGAGGCACGCCAGGCGGTTGCACAGGCCAACAATCATACAGAAGCCGATGGCCGTCAGCCCCCAGGTGACCGCAAAGTCCATCAGTCCCGACATCGTCCATCCCACGGGCAGCCCACCGACGGCCGTTTGGTCTTCTTCGAGGATGTTCCAGCGGGCCGACTGGTAGTCTTCCGCCCTGCCTTCGATTTCTTCCAACCAGCCGTTCACCTCCCCGCGGAGCTTCATTTGCTCATCCCAGAGCCGTTTTTTCTGGTGAGCCGCGCCGGTGTTGCCTTCGGCCTTGCGCCTGTTGTGGCGCTCCAACGCGCCGAAGTAGGCGGTAATGTCTTCCAGGTTGGCTGCCAGGTACTCTTGGAGCGAATCTTCGTAACGTTCGTGGATTTCCAAAGCTCCCTTTTTCTGGTCGTCGCCGAGTTTGTATTTATCGACGACCCTCTCGAGCAGGCCTTTCCAGGACTTCAGGTACGACTCGCCCTTGATGACCGGCTGGCCGTCTTCGTCTTCGCTCACTTGCAGGCGTTTTTGGCCGTTGATGTCGTAGACCATCGCGTAGTACAGCGGAGCCGCCGGCCCTTTGGCCATCGTCAGAAATGGCTCTGCCGAGAACTCGTCGGCGTGCTTGATCTTCCACACACCTTCGTAGAAGAAGTGGACACCGATCGCCAGCCGCAGGGCGACCAGCATGATTACGGTCAACGTGCCGATTTGGAACGTGCCAATCTGGAACTTGAAGTATCGCAGGGGAAACCTCCTCTCGTACTGCTACGTTTTGCCGCACAAGACAGTTCGGATACGGTCGCCGGCGGGAGTCCTTGCACGCCGCACGCCAGGTGGGATGTCGGCGAATTGCCTTCCAACTTTTATTTTAGTCGTTCGAGGCCGATAGAACCAGGACCGACCCGGGCATTTCCCCTTTACATGCCCCCCAAAAAGCCGGGGGCGTTCTGAGGTCCCCTGGCTTCCGACAGCTAGATCGAGCAAAATAAAGGGTTTCGTTGCAAGTTCTGCGTGCCGTACGCATGTCTTTCGTAATCGCTTGTTTAGCCGCCGCGGCCACGCAGCGATGGTGGTCCCCGGCGTGGCCGCCGTAGCTAAACGGTTTGGTTGCGGCCGCGGGCCGCGATAGGACCATCAGGCCGTCTCAATCGTTCCACCAATCCAACCCCGTCGTCTTTCTGATGAAAATCGTTCTTTGCTATCCGGTCCAGCCGCGTCACTGCCAGCAGATCTCCGCCGCCATGCCCGAGGCCGAAGTGGTCGCCGTGGGTCAGGACGAGGTGGCCGAGGCGATTCTCTCGGCCGACATTTTCTGCGGCCATCCGAAAGTGCCGGTCGATTGGGACAGGGTCGTCCGGCAGGGCCGAGTTCGGTGGATTCAGTCGTCTGCCGCCGGCATGGACCACTGCCTGGTTCCCTCGGTGATTGCCTCGGATATTATGGTGACCAGTGCGTCGGCCGTTCTGGCCGACCAGGTGGCCGAGCACGCGATCGGGCTGATAACCGCGTGGCACCGCAGCCTGCCGGTTTTTTTCCGGGCGCAGCAGAAGAGAGAATTCGTGCGACGCCCGACCCGCGACCTGCATCACAAGACTATTGGCATTGTGGGGTTTGGCGGGGTGGGTCGCCGGCTGGCCTGGATTCTCAGCACGTTCAAGACACGGATTCTGGCCACCGACATGTTTCCCATCGACCGGCCTAACTACGTCGAGGCCCTTTGGCCGGCCGACCGTTTTGACGATCTCGTGCCGGAAGTCGACGTCCTGGTCCTATCGCTACCGCTGAACGAAATGACACGGGGTATGGTCGATGCCCAAGTACTCTGCCGCATGAAGCCCAACGCCCTGCTGGCCAACATGGCCCGGGGACCGCTGGTGATCGAGAAGGACCTGGTCGAGGCGCTCGAGTCGGGCCGGCCGGCCGGGGCGGTGATGGACGTTACCGAAGAGGAGCCGCTCCCCCCCGAAAGCAAGCTCTGGGACATGCCCGACGTGATTATTACGCCTCACGTGGCCGGTCAGAGCGCCTGGCGGATCGACAATATGACTCGGCTGTTCTGCCAAAATATCGAGCGTTGGAAGGCCGGCCGGCCGCTGATCAACTACCTGGCCGACAAGAGCCTCGGCTTCCCGATCCGCAACGGCCAGACTCCCTTGTGGACCGACGTATTGCGCGAAACGTAACCTTGTTGCGGACATCCACTTCTGCAGCCACAATCCGCCTCCCGGCACGCAAGGGCCGAAAAAGGGACCAGGTTTAATTTGCCGGAACGGCCCGGAGGGTGCTTCGCACAAATTAAACCTGGTCCCTTTTTCGGCTGAAGTTCGGTCTGGACGAAATCCGGGCTGAAAGCCTACAATACGTTCGTCTCTCCTCCGGGAGGAACATTTGGAATCATAGCGGTCATACAAATCATAAAATCGTAAGGCATACCAATGTCGACGACGACCTTCCACGAAGGGCGAGCTACGCGAACGTGGGGTGGGCAGGAAGGCGGACGCTGTTCGGACGAGTTGCTGCTTCGCTACCATGTCATTGTCGAAGAGAATCGCCTCAGTTGGACCGAGCACCATCGGCTGATTCGCCGGTTGGGCTCGGGAGGCCAGGGCGTGGTCTATCTGACCGAGCGCCGCGGCACCGACAGCTTCACCTTGCCCGTGGCACTGAAAATCTTCTCCCCGGAACGCTACGAAGACGACCGGATGTACGACGAGGCCATGGGCCGCATTGCCCAGGTCGCCGCTCATGTTGCGCAAATCCAGCAAGACAACCTGCTGGACGTGAACAACTGGGTCGACCGGCATCGGATCCGCTTGATGGAAATGGAATGGGTCGACGGCTACGACCTATCGCGACTGTTCACCGGCAAGATGCTCGATTGGGTCCGCGACCGGGTGAGCAACCGCCGCTGGAAGTACATTAACGAAGTGATCGTCACGGCCGGACCGGTGCAGCCGCGCGTTAAGCCGGGCATTGCCATCGCCATCATTCGCGATTGCCTGGCGGCACTGGCCGCCTTGCACCGCGAAGGGATCGTGCATGGCGACATCAAGCCGTCGAACATCATGCTCAAGCGGACCGGCAACGCCAAGATCGTCGACATCGGGTCGGCCTTCGAGTTGGACAACGTTCCGCCGATCAGGACTTGCACTCCAGTCTACGCCGCGCCGGAAGTGCTGGAAGGCGACGAGGCCTCGCGCCGCAGCGACCTGGCCAGCCTGGGATACGTGCTGATCGAGATGCTTTCCGGCTCGCCGCCGTTTGCCGGCCGGATCAGCTATAAGGATCTGTTGGAGGAGAAGCGGTTTCTGGCACAGCGGCTGCCGCGGATCCTGCCCGACGAGGTCGTCTGCAACGAGCTTCTGATGAGCTTCTGCCGCGGCCTGATTGCCCCGGACCCGATGCGACGCTTCCCCAGCGCCGAGGCGGCCGACCTGGTCAAGGAAGGCGCGGCCAGCTTCCACCGCCAGTTGATCAAAGGCGATCTGGCCAGCGAATACGACAACGAGATACGGCTCTGGCTCACCGAGTTGGAAGACTTCGAGTGAAGTGGTCAGTGGTCAGTGGTCAGTGGTCAGTGGTCAGTGGTCAGTGGTCAGTGGTCAGCCAGACTGTGAGGCAGCAAGACCGATGACTTCCCGCGGAGCGTTGATCGTGGCGGCGGTTGTTGCAGTGGTTTTGTTGTCGTGGCTTATCGCGTGGTTCGGGTTCGTCGCTCCGGTTCATTCATTCTCGGTCACGGCAGAAGTCGACGGTGACGCCTCGGCGTCGACGCTGGCCACGATCATCAGCCGATCGCTGTTCGTACTGATCTGTGTCGTCACGCTTGTCGTCGGCCTGGTAATACTTTGGATAATCCGGCCACGCGAGTAACCAATAGGGTTGCAAAGCCGCGACCAGTGGTCGCGGTCGTGGACTCGCTGCTAGGCAACAACGCGCCCACAGGTCGCGGGTTTGCAATTAGATGTGCGGCGTCCTCTAAATGGCGGGCCGC
>JAUWJC010000165.1 GCA_030607895.1 Pirellulales bacterium | reverse complement strand
GCTGCTGACGGTGTTGATCATCCCGCCTCCCCTCCAGGTGGCGGTGATGCCGCTGAAGGTGCAGTCGGTCCTCGTCGGGCTGCTGTGGGTGGTGTACATCCCGCCGCCGCGGGAGTCGGCGGAGTTGCTGCTGAAAGTGACGCTGGTCAGCGTCGGCGAACTTGAAGATCCGTTGAACATGCCGCCGCCGTAGTAGCTGGCGAAGTTACCGCTGAAGGCCACGTTGGTCAGCGTTGGCGAGCTGGAGTTATTGTACATGCCGCCACCCTCCCAGCCGGAGGAGTTGCCGCTGAAGGTGACGTTGGTCAGCGTCGGCGAGCTGTACCTGTTGTACATGCCGCCGCCGTAGACCCTGGTGGAGTTGCCGGTGAAACTGACGTTGGCCAGCGTCGGTGAACTGGAGAAGTTGTACATGCCGCCGCCCCCATAACCCTCATACTCGCCGTTGGCGTTTCCGCCGGTGACCGTGAAACCGTCCAAGGTGGCGATGGTCACGGTATCCGCGTGGACCACGTTGTAGCTGTTTTCGCTGTTGTCGCCGCCGGTCGTGTCGTCGCCGTTCAGGTCTCCAGACAACACCGTCACGTGGGTTGTCCAGTCACGCTGCTCGCGGGCGATTTCGATGGCGTTGAAACCGCCGTAGATGGATACGTTGGTTTCGAGGTTGAACGAGACGGCGCGGTCGTCGCCGCTGGTGGGATAGTACGTGCCCTCGGCCACCCAGATCTCGTCGTGCGGGTCGGCCACCAGCAGGGCGGTTTGAAGATCGGTGAATGCGTCGGTCCAGTTCGTGCCGTTGTTCAGCCCCGTAGCCTCGTGGTCCACGTAGAGGACGTCGTCGACGGCGTTGACCGTAATGCTGAACTGCTGCGGATCGCTCTGGTTGTCGCTGGGGGGCGTCCCGCTGCCGCTATCGGTCAACATCACCGTGACCACGGCTGACCCGTTGGCATCGTCCGCCGGTGTATAGGTAAGGTTACCCGTACTCACACCGATCGCCGGCTGTACCGAGAAGAGGCTGTTGTTGTCGTTGCTCACGTTGAACGTCAGCGTCTGGCTCGACTCGTCCGCAGGACCTGGCGAAATGTCCGTGGCCCAGCCGGCTACCGACTGCGCTCCGGTGTCCTCGTCCACCGTTTGGTCCGCGCCCTTGGTAAACGACGGGGCGTCGTTGACCGCATTGACGGTGATCTCCACCGAGGCTAGCTCAGAATAGGCTTGGCCATCATAGGCCCTGTAGCTAAAGCTCTCCTGGCCGTTGAAGTTCGGTTCAGGTGTGTACTGGAACGAACCGTTCTCGTTGAGCGTCAGCAGAGCTCCGGAAGCTAGCGTGATCTGCGTGCCCACGTCGGCGGCGTCACCGTTGACTTCCGAGACAATCAGACCACCGCCGCCCGTGTCGTTGTCCAGTACCCCGGGGGCCACCGTGGTCAGCGGCACCTCCTCGTCCGTCGCGTAGCTGTCGTCGACGGCTTCCACCGGTTGGATTGGCTCGACCAATTTCCAGAGAAATATATCGGAAAAAGTTTCGCTTGTAGTGATCGAGACGGTCGTAGAGGTGTCGCCGACCTCGATGGGCAGCACCATGGTGCCCTTGTAGTAGCCCGTGGTGATCAGGTTGCCCGATGGGTCGAGGTCGATTTCCGCCAGTATCTGATCATTGGATCCGCCCGCCGTTTCGCACCAAAGCACGTTGCCGGCCGAGTCCAGCTTGACCAGATAAATGTCTCTTCCGCCGTCGCTAAACACGGTGTCTGTGCCGAAGATCATACTGTATGGGAAGTCGCCAGCGGTGTAGATGTTGCCATCGGCGTCCACTTCGACGTTTCCTACAAATTCCGGGTAACCGCCGAAAAGTGTTTCCCACACGACTGTCTGGTCTGTGTTATCCAGCTTGGTCACCTGGGCGGTGCTTCCGGTCTTGCTGCTGAAGACGATCGATCCGTCAGGTGCTTCGGCGATGCCGTTGCTTTCATCGCGTCCACCCGTTCCAAAGGACGTGGCCCATGTCCAGGAAGGCGAAGTCGGCGTCGAAACGACATCGAGTTCCGCGACTAAGACGTCCCATTGCCCGTTGCTCACTAACGTCTCGCCTGCGATGTTCAACGTAGAATTGAAAGAACCCGCGATCAGCAGATTGCCATTCTCGCGGAGCGACATCTCGCGATTCATGACCGTGTTGCCGTGAACCGAAGTTGTCCAAACGTGTGAGCCGGAGGTATCGTATTTGCTGATGTCAAATTGGTTCGAACCACCATCACTCCAATCGTGCGTTCCCACATAGGCGTTGCCGGAAGAGTCGACCTCCAGGTCGGTGCGGTAGTATCTGTTTCCCAGGTCTACGTCCCACGCGGCAGTGAGCCCACCAGTGGATTGGGTGAACTTCCAAAGGTGCGGCCCCGTACCTTGCAGGTTACCGAGCACGTAAACGTTCCCTGCGGCATCGAGTTCGACCTGATCCGCAACTTGATAGCCTGTGCCACCGATTGTATGGACCCACTGGAAATTGCCTGCCGGGTCGTACTTGGCGATAAATCCATCGTCATAGCCATCGCTCGTGACCGTATCTCCCGGGACGACGCTGCTCGGATTGAAATCGACGGTTCCTTGAAACTGCCCCGAAACATAGACGTTGCCAGCCTGATCGGCCTCCACGCTCCGCGCATAGTCTGCAGTTGAGACATCGCCAAAACCCAAGGCGAACCCAACGCTGAGCAGACGCCGATCTTCCAACGGTTCCAGACGCAGTGAGCGTCCGGTGGTGAGTTTACGAGTAAACGAACTGTGCTCGCGTCTTGTATGGCGAAGGATGGTACGTAAATCTGACATAGCGATAGTCCCATTCCAGTGACAAAGTGTTGTAAAGTGGACTTTCTCCGATGGCCTCTGCCAAATACCTACCCGGAGGCCGCTCATCCGGCCTAGCCTATCCATGCCTCCTAACGCTCCCATTCTAGCTGAGGGCAACCGGATTTGCAACCCCCCGGTTCCCAATAATTCACAAAACCCGGGGAAACGGCACTGGCCGGCGGCCGTACATGGGAAAATTCGGCTTGGTACAAACCAGGGTTATGGCTCATCCGAAAAGTTCTGCAACATCGAACTTGGCGATCAGCTATCAGCTTTCAGCCGCTGGAAACATCGCTTTTTGCGGGGTTTCGGGCTGATAGCTGACCGCTGATAGCTGACAGCGACCCACGTTGCAGATATATTGCAACGGGCCATATCAATTTTTGTTGCCGGGAATTCGCCACGCTCATCTAGAGGTCGCAAACCACCTGCTGCCCACTCTCAACTTTCAACTATCAACTCTCAACTTTCAACTACCCACTATCCTGCTCAGCACGCGCCAATACGACCTGGAAAGTCACATGGGACAGTGCGCCATGCAAAGGCTCCGAGGTGAGTTTGGCCCGGATGAGGCTTGGCGAGCTTACGCCGCAGAGGAGTCGTGCCAGCGAGCGCGGGTCGGCTAACTTGTCGGGGTAGTTGCGGCGAAGTTGCAGGGCTTCACGCCAAACCACCTCGGGGATAACCGCTGCCGGGCGGTCGCGCAATACGATGGGCCGACGGCGGTTGAGGCACCAGGTACAATGGCCGCACGGCTCGGCAAGCGGTTCGCCGAAGTGGCCGCACAGCGATGAAACCTGACACCCATCGTGGCCGACCAGATCCAACACTTGGTGCAGCCGGGTGATTTCCCGGGCTTCGCGTTTCAGTGTCCGCTCGTGCAGCAGGTTGGCTAAGGCTCCCGGATCGTCGGCCGTCTTCAGCCGTTTGTATCGATACCGCACGCCGGCCGATCGAACTTCCATCAGTTGCCGCTCACCCAGGTAATCCAGCGCTCGGACCACCCGCTGCCGATTGGAGCCGATCGCGCTGGCAGCCTTATCCACGTCGATGTTGAACCAGATTTTGGCTTTGGCCGACTGGCGGAACAGACTGGCCAGGAACTCGCGTGGCTCGCCCTCGAATTGCGAGAGTATCTCGGCGGAAGAAGCCAGAGGCTTGAACTGATATGTCGAATAAAAGGGCGTGCCGCCTTCAAGGTAACCCAATAACTCCAGGTACGTCAACAAGGTCCGCACCACCAGCAGCCGGATGTCGTGGCTGGCGGATAGCTGGTAAATGCTCGCGTCGAACTGCTCGCCCAGCGAGAATATCTCGTCGACGAAACCGCGGACGGCCGCCGGCGTTGGGGTGTCGCCGTAGACGAAGTTCTCCAGCACGTTCAGGTCGTCCAGACAAAGGAACATCTCGCACACCGCCGGCCGGCCGTCGCGACCCGACCGGCCGATTTCCTGGGAGTAGTTCTCCAGGCTCTTTGGCGGGTTGTAGTGGTAGACGTAGCGGATGTCGGCCTTGTCTATGCCCATGCCGAAGGCGATCGTCGCCACCACGATGCCTTGCGTGGACGCGATAAACCAGTCCTGCACGGCGGCGCGGTTCTCGTCGGACATGCCGGCGTGGTACGGTTTGGCGGGCCAGCCGGCAGCGGCCAGTCGCCCGGCCAACTCCGCCGCCGTGCGCTGGAGCGTAACATAGATGATTGCCGGTCCGGCCTCGCGCTGGCGGAGTTTATCCAGTAGCGTCGCGTCGCGTTCCGCCACGTCAATCGGCGTGGTCAACAGCGTCAGGTTGGACCGGTAGAACCCGGTGCGGACGGCGCATTCCGGGCCGATCCGGAAGAACCGGCAGATGTCCTGGAGCACCTTCTCGGTCGCCGTGGCCGTCAGCGCCAGCGTGCATTGGGCCTTGCACAACTCGGCAAACCGCGCCAGCTTGAGGTAGTCCGGCCGGAAGTTGTGCCCCCATTCAGAAATGCAATGGGCTTCATCCACGGCAAACAGCGAGATGTTGACTCGCTGGATGATCTCGCGAAACCGCTCGTTGTTGAATCGCTCCGGCGATACATAAAGCAGGCTCAACCGCCCGGACCGAACTTGCTCGGTCACCTGGCGGTACTCGTCGGCGTCCAATGTCGAGTCAAGCCGCGCGGCGGCAATGTCCCGCGCGGCCAGCGCGTCGATCTGATCTTTCATCAAGGCAATCAGCGGCGAGACGACCAGCGTCAAACCGGAAAGAATCAGCGCCGGCAACTGGTAGCACAACGATTTCCCGGCACCGGTGGGAAACACGGCAGCCGCCGACCGGTGAGACAATAGATGCTCGATCACTTCGCGCTGTCCAGGCAGAAAGCGGTCAAATCCAAAACGCTCGCGCAGCACGGAATCAATATCGTCAGTCATGCGTAGTCCGTGAGTCCGAAAAAGGGGACAGGCACCGTCGGCAAACCGAAAACTCTCGTGAAAACCAGCCCGTGACGGAGCCAGTCCCCATTTTCGGACTCCCCTCCTTACAGTTTGAGTTGTAACTGTTCACGGCCAGTTGCAAGCTGTGAGACATGATGATCGCTGCTCTCAGCTTACCACGGCCATCCCGTAGAGTTGGGCGAACTGTCGAAGCTGTTTCGCCCAATTGCCGCAGAACAGAACGTTGTGGTGCCCCTTCACGTCGCAGGCGTCCGCACGTTCGTTGATTGTTATCTCGACATTCGTGCGGCATCCGCCCACGGGCGGCATGGGATACGATTTCACCACCTCCCCGGAGTAAACGAGCATCTGTGGGAGCTTGCCGGGGAGATAATGGGCCATGGTCACTTCGTCGCCCTTGTGCCAGAAGACTTGCGGTACACAGGTCGGCTCGTTGGTGTGGGCGAAGTTCCTCAGCAGGTGCGGCGAGGGCGGCTTGTCCGGGCCGTGTAGCCTCGACGGGCAGGTGCAATGCGAGGCGAAGTAGTGGTTCTCCTCCGTCTCGAAGCACGGATTGTGCTGGAAGCCCGGCCTGTCGAAAAGATGCTGAACCAGCATCAACGTAAGCGGCGCGCCGAGGTCGTTTTCGCAGCCGGCGGCAATCCCTTCATCGCGCAACGTCATGAAACTCATGCAGGGTATTAGCTCGCCTCTGCTGAGGCAGTCCATCATGATCGCGTCGCCCTGCTCGTCCTTCAGAATACGCTTGTTGGCAAAATGCACTCTGGCCGCGGCAAGCACGTCGTCTTCGGACGGCTCGATTCGCTTGTAGGCGTTTTTCATGAAGGCGACGGCGAGGCCTTTTACGGCATCGTCGATTTCTGTACGCTCGACTTCCTTCTCGAATTTTTTTAGCGAGACGCGGCGAACCTTGGTTCCCCAGAAGGGCACGGTGGCCTCTTGTGTCTCACCCCGGCCGGCCACGCTGATGATCCGGCTTTCCTGTATCGCCCTTCGCGCCTTGATCATCTTCATGGCGTACTCCAAGGCGTCGAGGTTATCCAACGATTGGATCAGGTGTACGCCGGCTCTGCGGTACTGCTTGACCGATCCATGCTTCACACCCAGGCAGGAGAAAACGACGGCGGGAATTCCCGACGCCGTGACCGCTTTGTTTCGGGCGGTTTTGGGGCCCATTTCGGCGAGAATACGGTCGACCTGGGCGAAATGGCTGTGTTTGAAGGGGATCAGCAGCAGGCCGTCCGGCCTGGACCGTTTTGCCCGGGCGATGAACTTCGCCACGCTCCCCTGCTCATCGAGGGGTTTTTCGTCCATCTCGATGCGCATACCCAGCTTTTGTTCGATATTCCGGATTCCCTCGATGTACTTTTTCTGGCGTCCTTCGGCGTCGAAATCCATTCCCGGCCAACTCCACCATTCTCCCTTCAGTTTTTCGGAAGGTGGATAGATAAAGGCGCCGCGGACAGTTGCAACGTTCTTTTTCGAGTCGGCCGATCTGCCGTTCTCGTCGTCGTCGGCCAGACTCGTGTAGTCAAGAGCCATCCCGCCGGCGGCAACACCCATCGCGCCCAGCAAATCCCGCCGCCAGCACCCGCAACCGGTCTCTTCTTCGGAATGCTGATGTTTCATCTCGGTTTCTCCCTTTGCAAAAAGGCTTGATTCCAGCCAGTAGGACAGACATTGTCCAGCGACGGAATCAGCGATCGCGTTTGGCGGACGATGCCCAGCCCGGATACCTGATTTCAGATCAACTCGAAGACGCACTTCAGTCAGCAGTATACTCCCCCGGCGAGGAAAGAATAGCCCTCATTCAGCCGGCCGCGAAGATGTACTTGAAGTTGAAGTACATGCCGACGAGGATAAACACCCAGCCCGTGACCATTCGGGCCCACCATTCGACCTTCGATAGGATGTTGTATGTCTTGCCGACCGACTGGGCGCTGTAGGCCAAGAGAAACGCAACCAGCAGCACGGGCAGCGCGGTGCCGATGCCGTAGATAAGCGGCAAGAAGACCGTGCCGCCGGGCAACGACGCCTGGGGCAGAGTGATACCGACTTTGGCCAGTACGCCGGTGATCGCCCCGGCCTCGGAACCCATGATTAGGGCCAATAGTCCGAAGAACCAGGCCGCCGACGTGGGGCAAAACGACACGGCGAAAAGGACTCCCAAGAGCAGTGCCCCCCAGACTCCCATGGCATCCACTCGTTTTTGCATTGCCTCGCTCATCATCGTTCCACCGCTGGTAACGGTGATTAACCCGACCAGAAACATGCCGAGAAGCAGCAAGACCGGGCCGAGCAGCAAGTGCATGTACTTCTGCAAGAATATGGACACTGCGGGAATCGACAGTGCCGTGGTCGTCAGCAGCGTGGCCAGGCCGAGATAAAGCAGGCAGCGGCCCAACGTATAGAGCAATCCGGCATTGATGACCATACGTGAGTTCTCGACCTTTCGGCCGATGTAGGAAATCGCGGCAATGTTTGTCGCCAGTGGGCACGGGCTGATCGACGTCAATACACCCAGGTAAGCAGCCGCGGCAACATAAACCAGATAGGTGACCATGGAATACCTCTAGAGCAGACGCATGAATCGTCCGCAACCGTTCACGGGATTATCTCGGCCACGGATGAAACACGGATGAAACACGGATGAAACACGGATCAAGGGGCCGGATTTCGAGTGCCGCCTCATTCGTCCGGCACGATATCAAGATATCAAGATCAAGATGCATCAAAACATCCTCCCACTTTCTCTATTCTCTATCCGTG
>JAUWJC010000608.1 GCA_030607895.1 Pirellulales bacterium | reverse complement strand
TGCCGGGGGATTCTTCGCCAATCTGGAGACGGATTCTGCGGTCACCGTCGGTCCCAGGGGCGGCCGGACGTTCATTCCAGAATCGTCCGGCTTGCGGGCTCGTCGGCCGTGGCGAAGAACCCCCATTGCCGAGCACCCCATGCCACCAGCGGTCCGAACAACGGGGCGGCCTGCGTTGGTGTGTTCAGGGCCGAGGAAGCCCGGACCCCGCCGGTCGCCGGATCGAGCCAAGTCAGAACGATCCGGGGCGGCTGTTGTGCATCCTGGCTTTCGACTAGTCGAGCGTACAGGAGTCCGCCGGGTTGACCCAGCAGCCGGGCCGACAGGCGCTGGGAAGCGTCGTGCTGCCAGAGAATCTTGCCCGAGTCGGGAGAAAGGGCCAGGAACCCGTCGGTCGTCTCCACAATGATCCGCCCGGAGTCGTGTTGCCACTCTGCGCCAACCAACCCAACAAGTTCCGAGAACGCTTGCCGCCAGATGAGCCGCCCGGTGTCGAGGTCCAGGCATTCAACGTTCCAGACGCCGGGCTGCGTGGCATAGACGCGGTCGCCGATCACCAACGGCGGCGTGTGTCGCTGCATGAGCCAACGGAGTGTGACGGTGGGATTTCCTGTCGGCCGTGCAGTCCAGAGTTGTCGCCGGAGCCACCGTGGGCGGCCTTGCTGGTCGCAGCAAAGCACGCATCCCCCGGCCGTGGCCACTATCTTGTCGTCGACCGCCACCGCGCGGCAGCAGAGCACACCCGAGCAACGGTCGCGGAACTCGGCCAGTTCCGCCTGATGCCGCACCCGGCCGGAGACGGGATCGAAACTGGCGACAGACAGCGCGAGCTCCTCTTTCGTATCAGAGCGCACGGCCGGCGATTCCAAACATAGGGCAAACAGGTCCTGCCCAACCGACAACGGATCGGACGCCACGTAGGTTGCCGGGTTGGCACTCCAGATCAATCGGCCGTCGGCGGCGTCGAGGCATGACAACTCGGGACCTTTCGCGGTAAGCCGTGTGGCGAACACTCGCGAGCCGGCGACGACCGCGTGCATGGGCATCAGCGCCCAGCGGGTGTCGTGCGGACCGGCTTTGCGTCGCTGGAACCATCGCTGCCGGCCGGTTCGCAGGTCGAAGGCAACAAGTCCCACCTGGTTGGCGACAATCATCTGCCGACCGGCGACCGCAACCGCCAGTCGGCGTGCGGCCCAGTCGATTTTCCGGGGGTTTCGAGAAACTGCCGGATTGCCGGGTTTTTTGATTCCCTCCGCTGCAACCTGGGCCCACTGAAAAACCTCGTATTGCCCGGGTGCGGGAGCCCGCCCGGAACCTTGCTGATTGCTGATTGCTGATTGCTGATTGCTGATTGCTGAGAGGTGAGCCCGTCGAGTATCTTCGACCAGTTTCTCGAACTGCTTCGAAGAGAACCGGGTTTGGCCGATTTGGACCGGCGTGGTTGCCGGCCGGCCGACGTCACGCCCCATCATGGCTCCGGCCAGGCGGAGCCGGTTGAGCAATTCGTCTCGCTTCTGGCCGGCGGCGACAGTCTTCAGGGCCGATTTGTAGTACCCAACCGCTTGTGCGCGGCGGCCGCCGGAAATCGCCCGATCACCCAGCCAACGACGAGCCTCGGCGGCGGCTTCCGTTCCGCAGAACTGCACGGCAATTGCCTCGACGGCCGTGGCATTGCCGGCCGCCATTGCCTGCTTCAAACGAAGTTGACCGAGCGAATCGAAGTGCTCTTGCATGGCGCGGCGCAGTGCCGGGGAGTCCTGCATTGCCAATTCGACGGCCACCGGTAGCGAGACCAATAACCGCCGGTCGGCGGCGTCGTCGACCAGTCCCAGTGCGCCCGTATCGGCCGAAGCCGAGACGATTTGGCACGCCTCGCGATATGCCTTGCCCGACAACGCGGCACGAAACTCGGAAATCGTGTTGTAGCCTTCCTTGCCGAGCCGCACGATTAGCGGATGATGCCGCTCTGGGCCGCGCCGGTAGCGGCCGTCGTCGGCAGCCAACAGGACAACCGGTGCCAACAACACGCAGATGACTACTTGGCCGGCAAAAAGCCGCCAGAGACGAAACATCGAGCGAGTATTCAACCGTAACCTCCCCGGCCGTGCAAGCGCCGTCCGAACCGCGATCAATAGGGATCATAACGCTCGTAGCCCAACAGTTCCACGCCTGCCGGCAAGTCCAACTTCAGGTAACTCGCAACAAATGATCTACCAGGAAACGGGTCGGGAATCTCTCGGCCACGGATGAAACACGGATTAAACACGGATTGAG
>JAUWJC010000567.1 GCA_030607895.1 Pirellulales bacterium | reverse complement strand
CTTTCCGAATTAGACAAGTGTCCCGCAAGCAGTGTCGTGATGCAAGTTCAACGCTCACGGGAAGTTCCGCAAGCAGTGGCACACCGGCCGCTTTCCAGGAGTTTGCACCTAAAAACGGAAGAGCCAAAAAGCCCCGCCATGGCGGGGCTGGACAGAATGCCGGTTCTTGCTATTTCCCGTAGAAATCCTTGTCCGTCACGCCGTCTTCCTCTCTCAGGCGAAATGCCCTGCGAATCGAGTTGATGACAGGCACCGGTTTCTCGTCACCCTCGTTGTGGCATTTGGTCGGATAACGAACAACGCGCCGACCGACCACGCCCACGAACATACGCTCCGATCCCTTTCCGCGAACCGGTTCCTCTCGAATGCCAAACGTCTTGAGTCGCTTTCGCAATTCGCGGTACTTCAGGGGCCTCTTTCGTGACATCAGACCATTGCCGCTTCCCTCGCCTCAAATCGCGTGACTGGCCAGCGCGGCTTTCGGCGAATCGGCATTTCGTTGGCGGTGGAAAACATCCTCCAAATCTCCGGCGGGGCCGGCCGAAAGATCGATTCAAGATCACCTTGCTCAAGAGCAATCTCAATATGAGTGAGCGAAAGGTCCATCAAATCGTTCAGCGCTGCTGCTGGCGTTTTGCCCTCGGCGACAAGATCCATTTCGAGGCAGTGTGCTATCCACCAATTTTCGTGCTGATAAACGACGGCTCGAAGCGGCATGTCAATCTTGGTTTTTGCTGGCATGATGCGGACGGCACCCAGAAAGTGTTTCAATCGGTGACCCCAGATTATTGGGGGCAGGCTGTTAGGCACGTAAGTCAGCCCGTGCTTGATAACGGGGCCCATATTCCCCACGCTATTCTACCACGGTTCACAACGAGTTGCAAACACGCTGGCAAACATGCGTGCAATCTATCAGCAATACACCGGTTCGGCTATCCCTTCGGATACTGCCGGCAGTATTCGTAAAGGGCCATTGCGGCGGCGGTGGCCGCGTTGTGGCTGAAGGGGAGTCCATAGACGGGTATCTTCGACCGTATGGTCCATCAGACGCAACACTTTCTCGTCGATACCCAGCCGCTCGTTGCCAATCACCAGGACCGTCTTGCGCCGAAATGAGAACTCGAACAGCGACTCCGAACCGGTCGTCTGTTCCAGGCCCACCAACTCGTAGCCGTCGGCCTTGAGACGCTCCAGGACGGGCGGCAGTGTGCGATGCGGTTCCAGTTCGATGGAATCGCTCGTTTCCCGGGCGATTTTGGCGATTCGCCGGGCCGTGCCCGAACAGATTATCCGCCGCAGGCCGCAGCAACTTGCCGTGCGGATGATGCGTGAGAGGTTCACGTTGCTGCGCATGGGTGGCAGGGCGACCAGCAGTTCACGCGGCCGCGAAAGGGCCACCGCCGGCTTGTGACGTTGTTGGACGAAATCGGACACGTATTAGTGGCCAGTGGCCAGTGGATAATGGCCAGTGGTCAGTTGCGAAGCCGCAAGCGGTCCCTTCGGGCACTGAGAACTGATAACTGACCACTGGCCACTCTTTCTAGAGCTTGGCCATTCTCTCGATCAGGTCGACGCTACGGCAACTGTAGCCCCACTCGTTGTCGTACCAGCTAAGAACCTTGAGCATCGTGTCGCTCAATACGACGGTCCAGGGCCCGACGAAGATCGAGCTGTGCGGATCGCCGATAATGTCGGACGAGACGATCGGATCCTCGGTGTACTTGAGGATACCCTTCATCGGGCCGTCGGCCGCCTCCTTGATGGCGGCGTTGACGGCATCGGCGGTGACGGGCCTGGCCGTCTCGACGGTCAGGTCCACTGCGCTTCCGGTGGGAGTGGGTACACGCAGGGCGAAACCGGTCATCTTGCCCTGCAACTCGGGAATGACCAACCCGACCGCCGCCGCGGCCCCGGTGGTCGTGGGGATGATGTTCATCGCGGCCGCCCGGGCCCGATAGAGGTCCTTGTGCGGGAAGTCGTGAACGACCTGGTCGTTGGTGTACGAGTGGATCGTGGTCATCAAACCCCGGACGATGCCGAACTGGTCGTGGATGACCTTTGCCATGGGGGCCAGGCAGTTGGTCGTGCAGCTTGCGTTGGAGATGCATTTATGCTCGGCGCCGAGCTTGTCGTCGTTGACGCCCAACACGCAGGTAAGGTCGGGATCCTTGGCCGGGGCGCTGATGACGACTTTCTTGGCGCCGGCCTTGATGTGGCTGTCGAAGCCGGCCTTGTCGGCCGTTGCCCGACCGCGAAACGCGCCCGTGCTCTCCAAAATGATCTCGGCCCCCAACTTGGCCCAAGGCAGCTTGGCCGGGTCGCGTTCGGCCATGGCCGAGATTTTCTTGCCGCCGACGATCAGGTTCTCGTCGTCGTAATCCACCGTGCCCGGATAGCGGCGGTGGATGCTGTCATACTTCAGCAGGGTAGCCAGCGTCTTGTTGTCGGTCAGGTCGTTGATGCCGACGACTTCGAAAACCTCCGGCTTGGCCATCAGACCGCGGAAAACCAGGCGGCCGATTCGGCCAAATCCGTTAATACCAACACGAATTGCCACAACTACGTCTCCTTATGGAAAAAACCGTGCCCCCATCAGGCGGGGGCGCATCTTGCCACCCGATCAGTGGTCGCCTACGCAGGCCGGTGAAGAACCCGGAATTATACTGGGCTGGGTCCAGATCAGCAAGTACGGGGAGCAATAACGGGGAAGGCGGAAGGTGGAAGGCGGAAGGTGGAATCCAGCCGCTTGCGGCCGGGTGCAGGAACGGACTTCTTTTGGGCGGCAGTG
>JAUWJC010000416.1 GCA_030607895.1 Pirellulales bacterium | reverse complement strand
CCGCCGGGTGGTTGAGCGCAGCCAAACCCCGGGGTTGGGCGGGGTACAACCACCGGGCGTTTTTACTTGATTGAGTTTCGCCGGGTGCCACTTTACGCCGTTAACCGAAGTGGGCCTGGTTCAATTCGGCCCGTTTTTGGGTAACAACGCCGCTTCTTTTTCGTCCAGCGTCGCCCCGAATTGAACGATCCCGGGAAAGACGCGGTTTTCCAGTAAACATTCGCCGAACCCGTCTGGACAAGCGTTTGACTGCCGATTCCACCCGGCAGAGGCAGGAAAATGGATGCGCTGACACAAACTGCGTCGACAAGTTGCGTAAGTGTGGCAAGCAAAAACCCTTTCACAAGACGCGCAAGACGGGTTCGGCGAATGTTTACAATCGGCTTAGATTTCGGTTAACGGCGTAGGGTGCCACTGCTGGCTTGTCCAGCAGTGTTGAGTGACTTGCCGCTACTCACTGCTGGACAAGCCAGCAGTGCCACCCGTGCGCGAAGCCGGTTTGCTTGACCCACCCTACATGTTGGGGGAAATGTGGGTTAGCAGCTACACCCGCGTGGGGGTGAGCAGGTCAATGGCCCATTTGTGGGCATACTGGCAACTTGTCCCGGTTTTTCGGCCGAGCTTGTCCATATGTGCATGACCGGTCAGGGATTTGTGATACGAAAGAATGAGACTTTGAGTCTTTGACTCAAACACCCACTTGACAGGGTCGTCTTCTGCCGATAAGATTTCAATGAGAGGCTCAGCATGGAAGTCGAATTTGCAACGGACGACCTGAAACGGTTGGTGAACGATCCGTTGGCTGACGGCGGTTTTGCCCAGGCCATCGTCAAAGCGTACCGTAGGCGAATTCAGTTTATTAAAGCAGCGAGGGATGAACGAGACTTCTATGCAATGAAATCACTGCATTTTGAGAAACTCAAAGGAGCGCGATCGCACCAGAGATCAATGCGGTTGAATGATCAGTGGCGGTTGATCCTTGAGATTGTGTCC
Organism: Pirellulales bacterium; assembly: GCA_030607895.1. Classification (GTDB taxonomy): domain Bacteria; phylum Planctomycetota; class Planctomycetia; order Pirellulales; family Thermoguttaceae; genus JAUWJC01. The sequence continues at coordinate 3,308 of JAUWJC010000416.1, read as the reverse complement.
AGTAGCCCAAAGAACAAAGTCCGTGTGATTGGGATCGAGGATTATCACTAAAAGAGGGGATTACGATGAACCATCCTGCCGAGGTGTTTCCACCCGGCGACTTCATTCGCGAGGAATTGGAGGCGCGCGGTTGGACTCAAAGCGACATGGCTGAGATCATGGGCCGACCGGTTGAAACCATCAACCGAATCGTAACGGGTAAGTTGGCGGTTACCCCCGAGACTGCGTGCGGCCTTGCGGCGGCCTTCGGAACGTCGGCGGAGTTGTGGGTGAACTTGGAATCCGCCTACCAGTTGTCGCGCACTCACCAGGACGATGGCGACGTGGCCCGCAGATCGCGGCTGTACAGCATTGCTCCAATCAAGGAGATGGCGAGACGCAAGTGGATTGAAGCGTCCAGCAACATTGATGTCATGGAGCGACAGGTCATCAAGTTTTTTGAGTTGGCGACAATTGATGATCAACCTCGCATTCGTGTAGCTGCGAGGAAATCAACCGACTATACCGAGACGACACCGGTTCAATTGGCGTGGTACTTTCGTGCCAAACACCTGGCCGCCACGCTTGACACGAAGCCATATAGAAAGAAGCTAGTTGAGTCTGAACTAGATTCATTGCGTGTTTTGGGGGCACACCCACAAGAAGTCCGCCACGTTCCTCGCCTACTGGCCGACTGGGGGATTCGTTTCGTGGTGGTACAGCATCTGCCGAGGTCCAAGATAGACGGCGCAACCTTTTGGATGAACAAGGGGGAGCCAGTCATCGCAATGTCATTGAGGTATGACCGGATCGATTGGTTTTGGCACACGCTTGGACATGAATTGGGACACGTCCTGCACGGGGACGTTGTGTCGATCGACTCGGAAATAGTCGGGAAAACCCACAAAGAGAACGCAAGTAAACCGGCTGTCGAGCGACAGGCAGACGAGTTCGCTGCCAATCTCCTTATTCCGCGGGAGGAACTAGAGGATTTTATCCTCCGAGTCCGGCCGCTGTATTCAAGAAAGAAAATCCAGGGGTTCGCCGCGCGACTCGGAGTTCATCCTGGCATCGTCGTCGGGCAACTTCAGTACAACGATGAGATCAGCTACTCGCGCAGCCGCGAGATGCTGGTGAAGGTTCGCGATTTGGTAATGTCGTCTGCCTTGACGGATGGCTGGGGGAATACCGTCACGAGATCATCGTGTCTTCGCCGGAGCGGATCGGCTGGGTAACTCGTGAGCGGTAAGCCTGATGCTTCGCTGGGCAATATGCTCGGCCAACCGGGCCAGTTCCCGGCGAGCGTCCGAATGGACGCCGTGAAGCCTGCCGGCCAGCCGCGCGACGCCCCGATGGTTCACCTCGGCCGTGCGAGACAGGCTGCCTAGAAAAGCGACCGTTTGGATGAAGTTGCTGTCGGCCGCCTTGCCGACCAGCGGCTGGAACGTTTTGGTCAAGAACTCGACGCCACCCGGCTCCAAGTGAGTGAAGGTGTCCAGGCGGCTGGTGATGTAGTAACGGCCGTCCGGCTCGCGGACGTAGCCGGTCTTCAGAATCAACACGGCCCAACCGCGAACCGGCGTGGTAAACAACGGCCCGTCGTACCGGCCTTCCACGTAGACCACGTGCGTGTCGTGGCTGCGGTAAAGGCACTCGACGCTACCCAGCGTCCCGTCACCGTCGGCCAGCCGGTAAGTGTCGCGATCGATCTTCCGCATCGTCAATTGGCTCAACCCCAACGTCTCCCAAATCCCGACTACCACGTCCGGATGCTGGACCAGGAACAGGTACAAGTCGGGATCGCACTGAACAACACGAACCGGCAGCCGGCGAAAGATGTTGCTCGACGATAGTACCGAGGTAACCTTGCTTCGGGCGTCCGCATCGAGTTTGTCTAGTGGGATCGAGCGGATTGCGTCTTGGCGGGCAGCCCGGGACGTGGTGGCCTTGAAGGGATTTGGCCGAAGCGAGTTCAGCGTGCCGGCCTCCAGAATCGAGCACCGTGCCAAGATGATCCCGGTCAGAGCAACGATAATGGCAGCTTTTATCGTTCCAACCAACGTCGGAGGTCGGAGGTCGGAAGTCGGAACGGGAAAGCGGGCACTTCGACCTCCGACTTCCGACCTCCGACTTCTCAACGGCAAAACATGCGCGCACGGTGCACAGAAGCCGCAACGTAAGACCTTAACATCCACCGCTGCCATGTTCCCCCCTTTGGCGCGCTGATTGACGTCCCCCCGGCAGCTAACGAATGTGCCGGTACTACTGGTTATTCGGCGCAGGCAGGCTCGACGGGTCAGTCAAATTTCCCCAGGCAAGACGGCAGCAAGACAGGGAAGCCGGGGGAAATGGGGGATATCGGCAAAATAACGCCCCCGACTGCTCTTGTTTCCAAACAGACAATCATGCACAATGTCACGCCAATCCCATTAAGGAAACAGGTGATGAAAGGGTCCAAGGCCCTCTTGTTGATACTGCTGTTTTCGGCCGGATTGCTCATGCTGGGCGTCGGGCTGAACGGCCGATTGGCCCACCTGCTTGCCCGACACTGGCAGAAGCAGCTTGCCACCGTGCCGGACGACCGGGCAACCGGCCTGCTTGGCCGAGTGGCGAACCTGGGCCAGCCGGGAATTGCCGTGCTGGTCGAAGCACTCGGTTCTGATCGGAAAAGCGTGGCCCGCGCGGCAAAGCGAGAGTTGTTCGAAAAACTGGGCGGCTGGGAGATGCTTCGGGCGGCCGAGTCTTCGCCGAATCTGGCCGTCCTGGCCGACGCATTGGCTCGGCAAATAGACAACTTCGGCCCCACCGCCCGGTGCGACGCCGCGGACCTGGCTACCAGAATCCTCTCTTGGCCCCTCGATCCGAAAGTCGTGGACCGGGGCCAGGTAATTGCATCATGCGAGCGGGTGCTTCGCTCGACGCGGCTGGATCGCCGCATGTCGGCCAGCCGAAGCCGGTCCGATCGCCGGGCGGTGGTCGAGACGGCCACTTCCGGAGCCGGGCGAAGACTGTTGGCCGAGACGGCGTCACCTTCGGAGACTCGCATTGCCGGCATGGCCCGGCTGCCCGGCGGTGGGTTGCCCATCGAGACGCCTCCGGTTCCTGAACTATCGGAAGACATCCCGACGGAACCGTCGGTGGCGGACGTTCGCTCGGCCGCGCCCCAATTACCGTCGTCGCCGAGCGTGGGTTCCCAAGTTGCCAGGGTTCCCGAACAACACGATCGCGTCGCCGCCGATTCTAGCAGCGCCGATGCTCGCAGCGCCGATTCTAGCAGCGCCGATTCTAGCAGCGCCGATTCTGTCGACATTGAGGAGATCGAGACGGTT
>JAUWJC010000382.1 GCA_030607895.1 Pirellulales bacterium | reverse complement strand
CTCCCGCTCGGATATCGACCGGCGGAGTGAAGAATTCCCCGTGGCTCAGGTCGAGCGCTTCACCTTCCGCGCGCCGGCGGTCCATGTCAATCAGAACGATTTCACGCGCGGTGCCGCGTATTTGCAGCGCATAGGCAAACGTTGTTCCGACAGCTCCCGCACCGATAATGACCACCTTCCCCGATTTCGCGCCCATGCTTTCGGTCCTCGCTCTCTCTCGTACTCGTCACGCTCCGCGTGACGTGCTTACATCACGCGGAGCATGATGAGTACTATTCGCCGATTCTATCAAACAACCAGGTCGAGAGATATCGTTCGCCCGTGTCGCACATTATGGTTACTATCCGCTTACCCTCGTTTTCCGGACGTTTGGCCACCTCGACGGCCGCAAGCGTATTGGCGCCGGCCGAGATGCCCACGAAAATACCCTCTTCCCTTGCAAGCCGTCTTGCCATCTCGCCGGACTCTTCGTGGCCTACTTGGATGATTTCGTCGATGAGGCTCGTGTCGCAGGTGTCGGGTATGAAGCCGGCACCGATGCCTTGTATTTCGTGTTGGCCGGGCTTGCCGCCGGAGAGGACGGGTGAACCGGTCGGCTCGACCGCGATCGCCCGAAAATCGGCATTTCGTGATTTGATTGCCGCCGCGATTCCGGAAAGCGTGCCACCGGTGCCGACACCGGCCACCACGATGTCGACCTGCCCGTCCGTGTCGGCCCAAATCTCCTCGCCCGTCGTTTGGCGGTGAACTTCCGGATTGGCCGGGTTCTTGAACTGGTTGGGCATGAAGCTGTTGGGCGTCGCGCCGAAAAGCTCGGCGGCTCTCTGTATGGCACCGTTCATTCCGGCCGCGGCGGGTGTCAACACGAGTTCCGCACCCAAGACGGCCATGATGCGGCGGCGTTCGACGCTCATCGACTCCGGCATGGTCAGAATCAATCGATATCCCCGCGCGGCACAAACCATTGCCAGGGCAATGCCCGTGTTCCCGCTCGTTGGCTCGATGACCACGTAACCCGGCGAGAGAAGCCCCGCCTTTTCCGCCGCCTCGATCATGCTGATCGCGATGCGATCCTTCACGCTTGCCAGCGGGTTGTAGTATTCGAGCTTACCCACCACCTCGGCCAGGCAGCCTTCGGTAACCCGGTTGAGACGGACCAGCGGTGTGCGGCCGATCAGCACGGTGACGTCTTGGGCGATTTGTGCCATGGAGAGTTTCTCCTGCTACGGGCCTGTTTGGGTTGGTATCTTGCCGATGATCTTGTCGGCATCGGCACCTGGTTCGTTCTTCTCGTCGTCCCAGTAGGGACTTATCTTGCGTAAATTCGCCACGATTAGGGGAAGAACTTCGATGATCTTGTCGACATCCTCTTCGGTATTGTAGCGGCTGAAGCTGAACCGGATCGACCCGTGGACAGCGCTGAACGGTACTTCCATGGCCATCAAAACGTGCGAAGGATCGAGCGACCCCGACGTGCAAGCCGAGCCGCTGGACGCACAGATGCCGTTGTTGCTCAACTCGAAGAGCATCCCTTCGCCTTCGACAAAGTGGCAGGAGATGTTCAGCGTGCCGGGCATTCGGGGCGCGCCCCGGCCGTTGACCTGTACGCAAGGGATACGCTCCTGGAGTGTCTTCTCCAGCCGGGTGCGGAGCCGGCGGATGTGGGCTTCCTGCTCGTCGTGGTTCTCCATACAGAGATCCAGGGCCTTGGCCATTGCCACGATGCCGGGCACGTTCTCGGTGCCCGCCCGGCGTCCTTCCTCTTGGTGTCCGCCGATCATCAGCGGCCGGCATCGCGTCCCGCGCCTGACGTAAAGCGCCCCGACGCCCTTGGGCCCATGGAACTTGTGTCCGGAGAAGGAGAGCAGGTCGACGTGCCGGTAGTCGACTTCCAGGTCGATCGGAATCTTTCCAACCGACTGGGTGGCGTCGGTGTGGAACACGATGGCCGGGTCGGTTTCCTTGGCGATGCGAGCAAGCTCGGCCACCGGAAAGATCACCCCCGTTTCGTTGTTGGCGTGTATGATCGTCACCAGCAAGGTGTCGGGACGCAACGCCCGAACGTAGTCGCCCATGGCCAGTTGGCCGTCGCCGTCGACCGGCAGAAAGGTCACTTCGTATCCGAGTCGCTGGAGGTACTTGCACACTTCGAGCACGGCCGGATGTTCCACGGCCGTGGTTACGATGTGGCGCCGGTTGGGGGTCGCCTCGGCCGTGCCTCGAATTGCCGTGTTGTTGCTTTCGGTGGCACAGGAGGTGAACAGTAATCGCCTCGGGCTATCCGCTCCGAGATGACGGGCGATTCGCTCTCGGGCGTCGGCCATCATGTCGGCCACCGTGCGGGCCGGGTCGTACATCGAACTGGGGTTGAAGTATTCCTCGGTCAACAACGGGATCATCGCCTGGTAGACTTCCGGCGCGATCTGTGTGGTGGCGTTGTTGTCGGCGTAGACGATTCTCATTGGCCTTTTCCCCGCTCCCTCACCGTACTCGTCACGCTCCGCGTGACGAACCTACATCACGCGGAGCGTGATGAGTACACCCGGAAAGTTATTCTTCGGCCGCCGACGGACTAAACGGCTATCACTCGAAGCCGCTCGTCGACCAGGTCCTTCAGCGTCTTCTCCACCATCATCTTCAACGTCCGGGCTGCCGAGTCGCAGCCCTGGCAGGCCTCACCCAGCCGGCAATAGACCAGGTTGTCCTTGATGTCGACGATCTCGATGTCGCCGCCGTCCTTCTGGAGCATCGGCCGGACATACTCGTCGCCCATCTTGTCGATTTTCTTGCTGAGTTGATAGGGCGAAAGGGCCGGCTCGCCGGTCTTCGGCGATGGTTCCGGCAGCGGGCCAATCGTCGGGATGATCGGCAGCGCTGCTCCCCGGTCGGTCTGGCCCCAGACGTCGTCCAAGAGGTCCTGCAAACCACCCGGCACGTGATGGCAGCTCGTGCAGGCCCCGCCCGCCTTCAAGGCGTTGGTTATCTCGGGTAGCGTTCGCAGGTTAAGTTCCCTGATCTTGCGTCGCAGGTAGGGCTCGCTCAGCGAGAAGCACTTGCAGACGATACGGCCTTCTTCCCGTTCGTCGGCGTGTATGTCGATCCCCAGCTCCTTTAGGTCGACACCTCTTTTCCGTGCCCAGTCAAATACGGCCGCCTCGAGGGCCTCGGCGCCCATCACCGAGCAGTGGATTTTCTGGACGGGCAGGCCATCGAGGAAATCGACGATGTCGCTGTTGCGTATCTTCAAGGCTTCGATGGGTGTGTAGCCGCCCCGCTCGATGATCGCGCAGAGGGCTTCCGACGCGGCGATGGCCGACGTGCAGCCGAAGGTCAGGTACCTGGCCTCGGTTATGACGTCGCGAGTGGGGTCCTCCGGGTCGCGCTTCACCCGAAAAGTGAAACGCAAAGCGTCGCCACAGGCAAGCGACCCGTGCTCGCCGAAACCGTCCGGGTCGTCGATCTCACCCAGATGCGTCCCCGGCTTGCCGTGGACGGCGTCCATGAAGAGCTGTCTCGTCTTTTCGCTGTACTGCCAGGCCATGGTCGAGGCCCTAAGAACGTGTTTTGAAATTCAGTTTTGAGCGTTTGCGAGGCGTTTGGACATCAGGTAGATCATGGCGATGTAGATGAGGGCTTCGCTGGAAGCCGTTGTTTTCTCGTAGTCTTTGCTATGTCGCCGATGCCGTGCGAGCCAGGCAAAGGTGCGTTCGACGATCCAACGTTTGGGCAAGACGACGAAGCCTTTGATGCCCACCGGCCGCAGAACCGTTTGCAGTATCCAGCCGAACGTACCTGCCACCCAGTCAGGAAGGGAATTGCGACCGTAGGCAGCGTCGCCGAAGATTACCTTCAGTCGACGGAATTTCTCGTCCAGCTTTTCCATCACACACCACGCTCCATCTTGGTCTTGCCAATCGGCCCGATGGACGACTACCGCCAACACCAGGCCGAGCGTATCGACGGCCAGATGCCGCTTGCGTCCGGTGATCTTTTTGCCCGCATCGTAGCCTCGTTCTTCGCCGCCTTCGGCCGTACGAATCGATTGACTGTCGATAATTGCCGCAGTCGGCGTCGATTTCTTCCCCACGGCCCGTCGCACCTTGGCTCGCAACGCATCATGGATTTTCTCCCAGATGCCGTCGTTTCTCCATCGCCAAAAGATTCCGTAGACCGTGCTCCAGTTGGGGAAATTGGCAGGCAGCATTCGCCACTGGCATCCGGTTCGTGCCAGATAAAGGATTGCATTGATCACCCAACGACGACAAATCGGCTTGCGGCCCCGCCGAGAACGCTTCGGCAGCAATTGTCGAATTACTTGCCATTGTCGGTCCGTCAAATCACTGGCATAATGCCTCGTGCGTTTCATGCTACGGCTCCTTCCTTCGGTTGGTCCCAAAGGTAGGGAGTCGTAGCAGATTTTCTCTATTCAGGCAATTTCAAAACACGTTCTCAAGTGTTCGGACGCAGTTCATGAAACGGATGGTGGAGTTTGCTGACCGCAATGAATTGGAAATCGTGTTGGTCTACTATACACCATACCATAGCAAGTACAACCCCATCGAACGCTGCTGGGGCATCTTGGAGATGCATTGGAACGGGACCTTATTGGACACCGTCGACACGGTCTTGCAATGGGCTCGCACGATGACTTGGAAAGCCATTCAGCCCGCT
>JAUWJC010000158.1 GCA_030607895.1 Pirellulales bacterium | reverse complement strand
CTTTCAGCTATCAGCTATCAGCCGCTGAAAACAGCGCTTTTTTGCGGGGTTTCGGGCTGATAGCTGACCGCTGATAGCTGACAGCTCGCAGCAGCCCACGTTGCATTACTTATGCGATGAGCCATACATGGAACTGCCCGCCCTGCAATCGCTGTTCTTCGTCGCCCTGGATGCCGACGACAAGCCGGTCAAACGGATGCACAGCTTCCTCATCCTCCAGCCGGGAGAAACGACGAGTTGCGTGGGCTGCCACGAGCAACGGGTCAAGGCGCCGCATCCCATGAAGGCCGATCTGGCCGCTCTACGCCGGCCGCCCAGCCAGGTGCAGCCTATCACCGACGTACCCCGGGTGTTCGACTTCCCTCGCGATATCCAGCCGATTCTCAGCAAGCATTGCGTCGAGTGCCACAACGCCGACCGCACGGAAGGCCATGTCGATCTGACCGGCGACAAGACGATAATGTACAGCATGAGCTACTTGACCATGCAAACCCGGGGCCTGGTCTCCGACGGCCGCAACCTGCCCAAGAGCAACTACGAACCGTATAAGATCGGCAGTTCGGCCAGCAAACTGATGACACTGATCGACGGCAGCCACTACGACGCAAAGCTCTCGGAGCACGAAGCGAAGATGGTCCGGCTTTGGATCGAGACGAGCGCCACCTATCCCGGCACCTACGCCTCGCTGGGCTGCGGCACGTACGGCGTCGGCCAGCCCCACGGCGAGTTGCGAAAGCGATGTGCCTCATGCCACGACAAGGAATTGAAGAACAGGAAGGGCGAGAAGTACATGGAGCTTTTCTTCCGGGGCCGGTCGGTCCATCGGCCCGGCCCGCTCTGCAACCTTTCGCATCCCGAGAAATCGAGGCTCTTGCGCGGTCCGTTGGCAAAGGAAGCCGGCGGACTGGCCAGTTGCAAGGAGGCGGTTTTCGGAACCAAGGAAGATCCGCTCTACCAACAGATGTTGGCCGCGATCCGCGACGCCCACAATCGCCTGAACCAAGGCAAGCGGTTCGACATGCCCGGCTTTCGCCCGAACGAACACTACATCCGCGAGATGCAGCGTTTCGGCTTCCTACCCAAGGACCTCAAACCCGACAACCCGATCGATGTCTACGCCGTAGACCGGGCGTACTGGGATTCGTTCAACTGCCGGGTGCAAACGGCCGGGAAGAACTAGGCTTTGTCTCAAAACCCTCGGGTTGGCGGCTGATCGGGAGGGCGAAGCTCCCGCTGAGCCGATGTTTCATGGTCATTCGCGGCTCGGCGGGAGCCTCGCCCTCCCTTTTGAGACAAAGCCTAGGCCGGATGACTATCGGGTCCTGGTCTCTTTTTCGGTCTGCCATCTGCTCAGGGGATTGGGTGGACAGGTTCGGCCGTTGGTGGTAGACTGACGGCATTGTTGCCCTTTGCCAGCCTCCGCAATCGAGACCTTCTCGGAGTACGACATGATCGACAGCAGCACAAAAAAGCCGCTTTGCGTTTCAACAGCCGGTGATGCCAGCCCGTACATAATGCTCCCGGTTGAGCAAGTCGACGAAGTCCGTGCCCTACTAGATGCCCATGATATCTCATACTGGGTGGATGAGCATGCCATTTCAATCGACGGCGAGCCCGAGGTTACGGTTGTCAATCTGGGGCGTGATGTCGATCCCGATGCGGTCCAGAGTATTCTGGACGGTGCCAAGTCGAAATAGGATTGGCTCATGTCATTGATTGATGAGTTGCAGCGCGTGCGCGACGATAGCCTTGCGGCGCTCGATGCGAGTCACGACTATTACTTTCACACGACGGTCGCTTGGAATTTCCTCCAGGGGATGGTTCGGCAAAGCCATAAGATCATTGCTCGGAACCTGGCAACAGGCAACACCGTTGACGAACGCGAGTTGTCCGATCTCGCTCGGAAATACGTGACAGGGCACCTTGCGTCAGCGACCTTTCAGCATTTTGTGTCCCTGTTCGAGGATTTTGTTTTCGGGTTCCTTCGTGCATGGCTCACCGAGTACCCAGAGAGCCTCAAACGCAAGCAACTCCAGTTTGAGACCGTGCTGGAATTGGCTGACAGGGCCGCGATTGTCCAAACTGTTGTGCAAGAGAAACTGGTTGGCATCGCCTACAAGCCGGTCGAGAAATGGTTCAAGTACCTGAATGGCATCGTGCAGCTTGGTTGTCCAACCGCCGACCAGATCGAACAACTCGTCGAGATCAAGGCGTCGCGTGATATCCTGGTCCACAACGGTGGAATCGTCAATTCCGTATACGTCGAGAAGGCGAAAGGGCGAGCACGATTCAAAGTGGGCGAAGCATTGGAAGTACCCGATCGCTATCATCGTGAATCATGGCAACTCATCAGGCAGATTGTCACCGATATTGGCGATGCCGGAATAGAGAAGTCACCTTGATCCGTGTTCAATCTGTGTTTCATCCGTGGCTGAAAGACCCCCTCACGTTTCCGTTGGCGCTACCGGGCACCGGGGGTGAAGTTTCTTATGCGCGGATACAATCCTGTCTAAGATCCGCTTCTCGCGCGGAAACGGCTTTCCTCTTGTGTTTCTGCCTGCTCTGCAAGTTGGGTGGTCATGTACATCGCGTTCTGGTAAATTGAGGAATTCCGTTACCTTGAATCCCTACCTGCCTTGAATCCCTACCTGGAGGAGTACTGCATGAGCGAGAACACCGTGAGCGCGGAGCAGACAGTTGTGAACCACGGATGGCGGGTTACGTTTGCCGGGTTGGGTGTCAACCTGGCGCTGGGAATCCTCTACACCTGGAGCGTGATTGCCAAGGGCATCCCCGACAATTGGAACTGGTCGGAGGCCGACAAGTCGTGGCCCTACTCGATCGCTTGCCTCGTCTTCTGCCTGGTGATGGTTCCGGCCGGGCGTTTGCAAGACAAGCTGGGGCCCCGCCTGGTCGCCAGCGTGGGCGGCGTGCTGGTCGGCGTGGGAATGATCCTGGCGAGCATGACTACTACTCCCATGGGATACATGATCGGCTTCGGCCTGCTGGCCGGAGCGGGGATCGGTTGCGCTTACGCCTCGGCCACGCCGCCGGCCGTGAAGTGGTTTCCCGCCGCAAAGACCGGGTTGATCGCCGGGATTGTCGTCTCCGGGTTCGGGCTGGCTTCGGTCTACGCGGCCCCGCTGGCCAAGTGGCTGATCACCAGCTACGGCATGGGCACGATGGGCTTCACGCTGGGTATCGCATTCTTGATCGTGGTCGTCGGCCTGTCGCAACTGCTCACCCCGCCGCCCAAGGGTTACGTCCCCGCCGGCACGCCCAAGCCGACCGGGCAGGCGAACTACAAGAAGGAAGAGTTCACCCCCCTGGAAATGCTCCGCACCGGGCAGTTCTACCTGATCTGGTTCATGTATGCCTGCGGGGCGGGCGCGGGCTTGATGATCATCGGCAAGCTGGCCGCCATCGGCAGCAAGCAGGCCGGGCTGCAGATGGGCTTCGTGCTGGGGGCCGTGTTGGCCGTCGGCAACGGCGCCGGCCGCGTCGTGGCCGGAATGCTCTCCGACAAGATCGGACGCCAGAAGACCATGTTCTGCTGCTTCGTCCTCCAGGCCGTCCTGGTAATAGTCATCTCGATGGCCACCAAGGACTCGGTGCTGGCCACCGTGCCCGTGCTGGCTGTCATCTCCGCGCTGATCGGCGCCAACTACGGCGCCAACCTTTCGCTCTTCCCCTCGATCACCAAAGACTACTACGGCCTGAAGGACTTCGGCGTGAACTACGGCCTGGTGTTCACCGCCTGGGGCGTGGGCGGGTTCATGCTGGCCTTGTTGGCAGGCAAGCTGTACGACATCTACCAGTCGTTCGCCTACGCCTACTACGGCGCGTCGACGCTTCTGGTGCTGGCGGCGATCGTGACGTTCATCGTCAAGCCGCCGCACATCGTCCACGAAGCGGCCGAGTAAGAACCGCCGCCGGCAATTTGACGTGATTCGAGCGTGTAGGTTATGCTTCAGCATAACACTGCTACGTGGCTTCAGCATAGCATTGCACCCGAATACTACGTGGCTGAACCGGCAAACGGGAGTGGAACTTCATCAATGGCCAAGCTCTCGCCGATTTTCAAGGAGCACGGCAAGACCTACCAGGTCGACACCTGTGGACCGGTGAGCCGGGCCGTCGGTGCTGGGGAAATCCATCTGGAGGCGCTGAGCCGCCATCGCTATCCGGGGCGCCGGCTCGCCCGACATGCCCTGCGCGGCGTCAGCACGGTCGGTTTCTTTGACGCCGACCACGACCAGACTTGGGCCACCGATTGGCATCGCAACGAAGGCCTGGAACTGACCTTCACCGAAACCGGCAGCGTCGCGCTGCTGGTCGATCACGACCGCTACTGCCTACATGCAAACGATTTGACCCTCACCCGGCCCTGGCAGCCGCACCGCTTGGGCGATCCGCACGTCACCGCAGTGCGGATGCACTACCTGGTGCTCGACGTGGGCGTGCGTCGCCCCAACCAGGCTTGGCGTTGGCCTCCCTGGCTGGTGCTCACCAAGCCGGATCGAGACGAATTGACGAACGTGCTCAGGCACAACGAGCAAGTGGTCTGGCATCCCGATGAGGAACTCCGCCGTTGCTTCAGGCGGATCGGCCACGCGGTCGAGACCGACGCCTCGGGCAGCAATATCTCGCGGCTGGCCATCTACCTGAACGAGTTGTTCATGCTCGTGCTGGAGATGTTCCGTCACCGCAGGGTCCTGCTCGACGAGTCCCTCTCCGGCAGCCGCCGAACAGTGGAGCTGTTCCTGGCCGACCTGGCGGGAAACCTCGATCACCTGGCCCTGCCGTGGACGATTCGATCGATGGCCAGGCAGTGTGGGCTGGGCACCACGCACTTGACCCACCACTCGAAGCAACTGACCAACATGACGCCCGTGCAGTACCTCAACCGCTGCCGGGTGGAAGCGGCCGCCAAGCTCCTGCTGGAGCAGCCGCGGATAAGCATTACCGAAGTGGCAATGGCTTGCGGGTTTTCCTCCGGCCAGTATTTCGCCACCGTCTTCCGCCGACACTTCGGCCGCTCGCCCGTGACCTACCGGGCGAATCCGCCAGCGCCGGCAGAGGGTGAAATACTGTAGAGGGGCAAAAGGGGAGAAACGGAAAAACGTTGGTCAGTGGTCGGTGGTCGGTGGCGTTCGAACAAGTCGCTTGCGGCTTCGCAACCGACCAACTCTAAACGGTGTTATCACAATTGGTTACGTCAAACATACGCGCACGGTGCGTAGTGCAAGTGCGAGCCGCCGGGTTTATCCCGGCGCTGCAGCGAGCCGCCGGGTTTATCCCGGCGCTGCGTTGGCGCGGGGACAAGCCCCGCGGCTCGCTTACGACCGACGGGGGGTCGGCATGTAATCTTTTTCAGTGAAATAAAACGAACGACAAGGGGTTGAGTGTGGGTACAATAGACGATGTGTGCAGCAACAAGCTGAAGCAGACATCCCCTTGAACTTCATGGAATCGGGAGGTCAGTGATGGCGGACCTGCGGATTCAAGAGCCGCCATCCGGGCGGGGCTAATTTCGTCACGGGCGACGGCAGCGTCCACTTCCTCTCCGAGTCGATCGATTATCGACTCTTCAACGAACTTGGCACCCGCGCCGGCGGAGAAGTCGTCGCCGTGCCGTATTGACAACGTTGGATTACTAAGGCCGAAAAAGGGACCAGGTTTAATTTGCCGGAACGGCCCGGAGGGTGCTTCGCACAAATTAAACCTGGTCCCTTTTTCGGCTCAACCACACCCCGAGGAGACGTATCATGTTGAGATTTGACGAGAACTCGATCCTTTCCCGGCGGCGCGCGATCGCCGCATTGTGTGTTGCTGCCGTTGCAGCCATCTGCACCGCACGATTGGCCGGCGGGGCCGAGCAGGAGAAGAAAGAGCAGTGGGACATGCTCACCGCCAAGCCCGAGGTCGTCAAGGCCTGGCAGGACATGCGCTTCGGCATGTTTGTTTGCTGGGGGCCGGTGAGCCTGACGGGCAAGAACATCGGCTGGTCGCGCGGCGGAAAACGGCCCAATGTCAAAGGCAAGGGCACCGGCGAAATCCCGGTCGAAATCTACGACAATCTCTACAAGCAGTTCAACCCGGTGAAGTTCGACGCCCAACAGTGGGCGCAGATTGCCAAAGACGCGGGCATGAAGTACCTGGTCTTTCTGACCAAGCACCACGACGGGTTCTGCATGTTCGACAGCAAACTGACCGACTACAAGATCACCAGCCCACTGTCGCCCTTCGGGCGCGACATAACGAAAGAGGTGGCCGAGGCATTTCGCAAGGCAGGCATCTGGGTAGGCTTCTATTACTCTCCGCCCGATTGGCACCACCCGGACTACTTGACCGAAAACAACGCCCGCTATATTAAGTATTACTACGGCCAAATTGAAGAGCTTTGCAGCAACTACGGCAAAGTGAACCTCCTCTGGTTGGACGGCGGCTGCCGCGATACGAGAAAGGATCGTGAGGGCCTCTTCAAGCGGGTCCGTCAACTTCAGCCCCAGATGGTCTTCGGCCGTGGTGGGGCACCGCTTAGCGATTATGACACGCCGGAGCAAGAGATCGGGCAGTTCCAAACCGACCGGCCCTGGGAAACCTGTATGACGATCACCGAGCACACCTGGTCATGGATTCCCGACGTACCTATGTGGTCACTCAAGCATTTGCTCCAGACGCTGGTGCGAGTGGCCGGTAACGACGGCAACTTCCTGCTGAACGTGGGTCCCATGCCCGACGGACGGATCAACCCCCCGCAGGCCCAGCGCCTGCGGGATATGGGCCGGTGGTTGAAGCGGTACGGCCAGAGCATTTACGCCACGCGTGGCGGGCCGTTTAAGCTTTCCCGCTATGACGCGCCCACCTATGCGTCCACCCATAAGGACACCCGCATCTACGTACACATTCTCGACTGGCCCGGCCAGCGGCTTTGCCTGCCGCCGATCGACAAGAAAATCGTCCGCAGTTGGCTGCTGACCGGTGGCCTGGCGGACGTGCAGCAGCCCCAAGCCGGGATTACCATTGCCGTCGCCAAAGAACATCGTCGTGACATAGACACGATTCTGGTGCTCGAACTCGACGGTCCGGCCGGCCGGATTGCCCCGGTCAGCATGCCCTCGAAATCCCTGGCGCGACATAAGAAAGCCCGGGCTTCCAACGTCAGGAGCAACAACCCCCCGCCCGGCCCGGACAAGGCCTTTGACGACGACGACACCACTCGCTGGGCGATGGACAAAGGGACCACACAGGCCTGGCTGGAGGTCGACCTGGGCAAGCCCTGCACCATCTCTCGGGCCGTGATCTGCCAGTACATTAGCCGGGTGCGGCAGTACGAACTGCAGCGCAAAGTGGACGGGAAGTGGCAGGCCTTTCATCGAGGCACGCAACTCGACCGCCACCGAGAGGTGTTGGATTTCAAGCCCGTCACCGCTCGATACGTCCGATTGAATGTCCTCCGAGTTCTACAAAACATCTATCCTGCGTCGATCTGGGAGTTCCAGCTTTTCGCGCCGGAAGAATAACATGAGAAGGAGACGCGTTATGTCGAACAGAAATGAGAACTTGACAATGTTGTCGCGGCATGTGATTGCCGCTTGGGGTCTTGTGGCGGTTGCGGTGATTGGTTTCGGCGGGGTGCTCGCCGGCGCCGAGCCGTCGAAAACAGAAAGAGACAAGTGGGACATGCTCACCGCCAAGCCCGAGGTCATCAAGGCCTGGCAAGACATGCGCTTCGGCATGTTCAACTGCTGGGGGCCGGTGAGCCTGACGGGGCTGGAGATCGGCTGGTCGCGTGGTGCGCCGCGCGGCGGCGAGTTCCGCGTGCGAGAGGGCCAGGGCGCTACGCCCGTGGAGGTTTACGACAACCTCTACAAGAAATGGAAGCCCGACAAGTTCGACGCCCGGGCGTGGGTGCAAGTTGCCAAGGATGCCGGCCAGAAGTACATGATCTTCCTGGTCAAGCATCACGACGGCTTCTGCCTGTACGATACGAAGCTGACCGATTACAGGAGTACCGGGCCCGAGTCGGCCTGGAAACACGACGTGATGGCCGACGTTGCCGAGGCCTGCCACGAGGCCGGCTTGAAGCTGATCGTCTACTACTCGCAGCCCGACTGGTATCACCCCGACTTCCGCACGAAGAACCATGACCGCTACATCAAGTACCTTCACGGTCAGGTCCGCGAATTGCTGACCAACTACGGGCGGATCGACGGTTTCTGGTGCGACCGGGGCGGGAAGCCGGAAGACTGGGATTCCCAAAAGCTGTTCAAGATGATGCGCACGCTCCAGCACTGGTTGATCATCAACAACCGTTGCGGGCTGCCGGGCGATTTCGAT
>JAUWJC010000588.1 GCA_030607895.1 Pirellulales bacterium | reverse complement strand
TCTTGGCCCATTTGGAGTACGGCGATTCATCGCCGCTTTCCGCCGGCCGAGTTCGGGCCACGCCGGGCGCACAGGCAAAAAGCGGCGATGAATCGCCGCACTCCAAAGATTGGCCGCACGCGCCCTTGCATCGGCTGAGCGAGCACGGCACGTACATGGTCACTGCCGGCACGCTGCACAAGCAGCACCGGTTCGGCGGGCCCGAACGACTGGAACTGCTGGAGTCGGCCCTGTTGCGAGTGATGAAGAGCTTCGGCTGGCGGCTTGAAGCGTGGGCCGTCTTCTCGAACCACTATCACTTCGTGGCCCTCGCCGAACCGGGCGCGGCGCCGCTACAGGCTGCCATCAAGCAATTGCACGGCGAGACATCGCGTGAGGTGAATCGGCTCGACCGGGTGGCCGGCCGTGCCGTGTGGCACAACTTCTGGGACACGGCACTCACCTTCGAGAAGTCCTACTTGGCACGGCTTGCTTACGTTCACCAAAACGCGGTGAAGCACGGCCTGGTGCCGGTCGCGTGGCAGTACGGCTGGTGCTCGGCCGCGTGGTTCGAGCGTACCGCAACCCGGGCGCAGGTGCGCACGATCTACGGTTTCAAGATCGACAAGGTGAAAGTGCCGGATGACTATGAACCGCTGTGATTTTGGAGTGCGGCGATTCATCGCCGCTTTCCGGCGGTCGAGTCGGCGCGGCGTCGGGCGCCCCGGCAAAAAGCGGCGATGAATCGCCGCACTCCAAAAAGCCCGCCTGGCCCGGTTCGTGGTCTGGGAGGAAATCTGGCGTTCTGCTATGCTAGCGGCGATTGAATTCGCGTTCCAACAATACCAGACTCGAACATGTCTGGGGCATATTGAATGACCGTTGAACTTGAACGGGCGATTGCCGACAAGTCGGCCAAGGTTGGCGTGATCGGGTTGGGGTACGTGGGGCTGCCGTTGATTAGGGCGTTTATCGGGGCGGGGTTTCGCACGCTTGGGTTCGACGTGGACCGGGGCAAGGTCGATCGGCGTCTGGCCGGCGAGAGCTACATCGGGCATATCCCGGCGGAGTGGATCGCCCGGTGCGTGGCCGATGGCCGGTTCGAGCCCACCGCCGACATGAAACGCCTGGCCGAGGCCGACGCGTTGTTGATTTGCGTGCCCACGCCGCTTAGCGAGAGCCGCGATCCGGACCTGCAATACGTCGAGGATACTACCCGCCAAATCGCCAAAACCTTGCGCCCGGGCCAACTGATCGCACTGGAGAGCACCACCTATCCCGGCACGACGCGGGACGTGATGTTGCCCATCCTTTCGCGGACCGGGCTGAGGTGGGTAAGGATTTCTTCCTGGCGTACAGTCCGGAGCGAGAAGACCCGGGCAATCCCGACTTCTCGGCCGAGGGGATTCCCAAGGTCGTCGGCGGCATCGACCCGACAAGCTGCCGGCTGGCCGAAATGCTCTACCGCCATGCGGTGGTCCGCGTGGTGCCGGTCTCCAGTTGCGAAGTGGCCGAGACGTGCAAAATCATCGAGAACACCTACCGGTCGGTCAACATCGCCATGGTCAACGAGCTAAAGGTGCTTCTGGACCGGCTGGGGATCGACGTCTGGGAGGTGATCGACGCGGCCAAGACGAAGCCGTTTGGGTTTCAGGCATTTTATCCGGGCCCCGGCCTGGGCGGTCATTGCATTCCCATCGACCCCTTCTACCTGAGTTGGGTCGCCCGAAAACATGGAACTCCTACCCGATTCATCGAACTGGCCGGCGAGATCAACGCGGCCATGCCGCGGTACGTCGTGCGTCGGGCAGTGGAGGCGTTGAACGAGGCGGGCAAGCCGCTGCGTGGCAGTAAGGTATGTCTGTTGGGCGTGGCGTACAAGAAAGACATCGACGACCCGCGAGAAAGTCCCTCGTTTGCGCTGATGGACCTGCTGCGGGCCGGCGGAGCCGAACTGAGTTACCACGACCCGTTCATCCCCGAGCTCCCCAAGATGCGGCAGCACGAAGTGGCCGACCTGAAGAGCACCGAACTGACCGCCGAGTTCCTGGCCGGAATCGACTGCCTGCTGATCGCCACCGACCACTCGGCGTGCGACTACGATTTCATCGTCCGTCACGCCCCGCTGGTGGTCGATACCCGAAACGCAACCAAAAACGTCACCGAAGGCCGCGAGAAAATATACAAGGCCTAAGCACGAATGACGAAGCACGAATGACGAACGAGCGCCTGCAGCGGGTAGTCAGGAATTCGTCATTCGTCATTAACCCTCAAGGTGTTTCATGTCCGAACGATATCTGGTAACCGGCTGTGCGGGATTCATCGCCTCGAAAGTACCCGAGTTGCTATTGGAAGCCGGTCATCGCGTGGTGGGCATAGACAACCTGAACGACGCCTACGACCCGCGGCTGAAACAGTGGCGGCTGGCTCAATTGGAACAGAAACCCGGCTTCGACTTCCACCGGCTTGATATCTCCGACCGGGATGCTCTCGATCTGTGCTTTGACGAGGCCTGCTCGGAACCGTTCGCCGCAGTGGTCAAGCTGGCGGCCAGGGCGGGCGTTCGCACGTCGG
>JAUWJC010000130.1 GCA_030607895.1 Pirellulales bacterium | reverse complement strand
GGCCCCCGGTTTAAGTTGCCGCCCCGGCCCGGCGGGGGCTCCCAACAAATAAACCGGGGGCCGTTTTGGGGCCCACGACTTGCACCCGACTTGGTGGACTGACCCATGGCAACACGATTCGTCCGTATCGACCTTTCGGCCGACGCCCGCGATTACCGCCCCCTGGCGGTCGAGCCGGGCGCTGCCATGCTGGACCCGTCGAGCGCGAACGACACGATTCTGTTCAAGTGGCTGGGGGGGTTGGTGGCGGAGCCGGAGTGGGAGGGAGAATCGGTCGGCTTCTACGTCAGAGACGATCACGGCGGCCGACTCGAGGACGCCGTCTGCCAGCCGGCCAGCGACGCCGAACTCGAGGGCCCGCTCAAGCACGACCTCGAGATGCTCAAAGAGCGAATCGAAAAGGCCAAGCCGGAAACGTCCACCGAGCGGGCGATCCACAAGATCCTCGGCCGCACGTTCGAGGAACTCACCGAGGACGAAAACCGGGGCGATTTGGACAGCTATTTCTTCCGATATCGCGACGTACGGGGCAATTGGCGGCTGGTTTGGTGCTGGGGTTTTCAACGGGTAGACGTGGAACCGGCCCCAGCGGTGGTTTGCACCGATCCGGCATGCGGCTTGCTGTTCGTGCGTCGGCCGGGCGGTAGCCCGAAGTGTCCAAGCTGCGAGGCACTGCTGGCCGCCAAGCCCCTCAGGCGAACGCCCTGGAAGCGATACTTCTTGCTTCTATTGCTACTGCTGCTGTTGGGCGGCGGGCTGGCGTATTGGTACTTGTACCCCGGCCGCCTGATTGCCACACCGGAAACCTGGAACGGCCCGGCCGGAAGCCGAATCGAGTTTGACATAGCAAAGGCCGGCCTCTTCAGCCGAAAGGACGTCACGCGACAGGCCGTCGCCGTGGCTGCCGACCCGAGCGTCGTACGCTTCGACCGCTTCGGCATGACCGCCACCAAGCCGGGCAAAACGGAGGTTCGCTTCTGCCTGGGTAAACTCACCGCAACCATCACGGTAAATGTCGAGCCGCGGCAGACACCCACCGCAAAGCAAGAATCACCCAGCAGGGCTACGTTTGACGACTTCCGCGCCGAGGTCACTTATCCGCAGGGTTACACGCAGGTGGTCGTCGACGGCGGCACGATGCGGATGTACGTCGGCGAAAGCCGCCAACTCGGCACCAACCTGATCGTATTCGAGGAGGAGACCAACATCAGCCGGGAGTGCGACGTCCACCCCTTGCAACCGAGCATCGTGCGATACAACCCGGAAATCCGCTCCCTGGTCGGCCAATCGCCCGGCAAGTCCAACGTGGCATTCACCTGGCGCGACCGCCTGGCCACCGTGACGGTCGAGGTATTGCCGGCACTTAAGATCGACGGGAAGCTGGTCGTCGAGCCGGCGGAAGCCACGTTTGCGGCGGGTCAGGCGTTGGACATGCGGGTATTGGTGGTCGGCAAGGACGGCATCCGGCTGGACCGGACCGATTCGGCCCTGTTGACCAGTTCCGCGCCCGACCGGGTAACTATCCGCGGGCATCGGGCCTGCGGCATGTCGGCCGGAACGGCCGAGATCAGCGCGATCCTGCCCGGCATGGAAAAATCGCAAAACGCCCGGCTGACCGTCACCAACAATCCGATCACCGCGCTAATCATCGAGCCTGCGTCGCTGGCCATGTCGGTGGGCGACGAGGCGCGGCTTGGCATCAGCGGCCGGGCGGCCTGCGGAACCCATAAGTTGTTCAGGCAACCCGACCTGAACATCACGGCCGGCGGGGCTAATCCCGAATCGATCCGCGTTGTCGGCTCCAACCAGATCGACGCGGTCGCGCCGGGTCAGGCGGCCGTCGACGTGGCCTGGCAAGGCAAGCTCAAGAGCCAGGTGCCCGTCAGTGTAACGGCCGACACGCTTTCCGGGCTGACAATCGATCCGCCCCGAGCCACGATTCACCCGGGCCAGGCGCTGGTGTACGAGGTAACCGGTCTGCGTGGCGGACGGCGCAGGGTGTTGGGACCCGAAGACGGCCTGAAGCTGTTTTGCGACGACACCCAAGTGGCCCAGGTACTGCCGGGCATGACAGTGGCCGCCAACAGGCCCGGCCGAACCACCGTGGTGGCCCAGTTGGGTAATCGGCAGGCCGTGGCCGTTCTGAACGTTACGCCTGCCGGTGAGTTGGTCGGCGACATTGTTACAGGAGTAGATCCGGGAAGGATCGCCACGCGGTATGTCGACGGCAGCATCCTGGTCGACGGCACCCGGTACATCCACGATGACGATCGCGGCTGGGTCATTGTCGACGGCGACGTGGTTACCCAGCCGGCGCTATACCCGGCGGCAGACGTGGTTGAACTGCGATTCGTTCCGGAAGTGCTTCGCATTCCGACCGGCTCGCCCGGCGCGGGCATTCGAGTAGTGGAAGTGTTGGCCGACGGCACGGACGGGCGAGACGTTACCGACGATCCGAACTTGGAGATCGACCAGCCGCAGCCGTCGGGCGTGGTCACGTTCCAAAAGGCGGCCAATGCATTTGTTCCGGCCGGGCCGGGCCAGACGCGAGTGGCTGCCAGGCTCGGTACCCTGACCGCCCGGCCGTTGTTGATCCAGGTGGGAGAAGGCGGAGCCGGCCGGCTCCAGGTGTTCCCCGATCCGTTGGTCCTCTGGTCCGGCGAGACCGACACCTTCGGCAGCGTGAAAATCATACCGGGCGACGGCCTGCTGCCGTTCGACATCGACTACAAAGTAACACCCCTTTCGGGCGAAAGCGTCGCGGTCGAAGAGGGCAACCGGTTGCGGGGCCTGTCGCCCGGGGTTTCACAAGTCCAGGTTACCACGATCGATCCGACGGGCAGTTTCGACGGTCTCTCGGCGGTGGCCACGGTCGAGGTGATTTCGGCCGACGAGTTGCAGATCGAGCCGGCCGAGATTAGCCTGCCGGCGGGCGAGATGACCCCCCCGATATCTGTCACTGCCCGCGGCACCGACGGCATGCCTTACCAAGTCCCGGCAACGTTGGAAAGCATGGACGAAAACATCCTCGCTCCCGCCGGTCCCGAGTTTGGCGCCCGGTTCGTGGCCAAGGCGTTTGGCGGAACACAGCTTCGGGCCGTATACCGCGGGCGCGAGGCGTTTGTCGACGTGACGATTACCGGCAAGCGTTTCGTCGATTTCAACACGGCGTTAAGCGAAGGGCAACAGGATTTCGGCGTCGAGATCGAGGTACTGGCGGCCGCCTCGGAAGGACCGTTAGAATATCGGGTCTACGAGGCTGGGAAAACACCGCCGGAGACTTGGACTCCCAACCAAGAGCACGGCGACGAGTTCCGCCGTGTTCAATTGCAGAGTCCCCGACTGAAGTATCAGCCCCGATCCGCACGATACAAATTGACTATCGAGGCCCGCAGCCTGAACGACAAGTCGGTACAGAAGTTCCCCTTTACGTTCCGGCTGAAACCGATGATCGAAGAGACCGACGGGGGCTAGGAGTCACGTAGGTTATGCTTCAGCATAACGCATTCGGATAAGGTGTTATGCTGAAGCATAACCTACACGACTTCCGCGCACCGTACGCGCATGTTGTACAGCTACGTTTAGCCGCCGCGGCCACGCGGCGATGGTTGTTCCCCGACGTGGCCGTCGGGGCTAAACGGTTTTGGTTGCGGCCAACGGCCGCGCTAGGAGATAGACGACATGGCTTTTCCAGACGAACGGGACCGGAACTTGATCCGCCACGCGGAGCGGGTCGAGAATCTTGCAACCGATTTGTGCGATTGGCTGGCTTCGCACAACCCGGCCCGAAGACAAAAGGACCTGTTGCCCATCGCCGAGAGCGATGAGTTCGAGATATTGCAGTTGCGCCGCCTGGCCGGCAACCTGTTCACCTCGGCCAAGGTGCCGGTGGCGGCCGCGGTCTACGGGCCTTCGCAGGTGGGCAAGAGCCTGTTTGTCGGGCAGGTGCTTCAACCGCATAGCGAGGCCTACAGCCCCCTGGGCCGCGACGAGCAACACGGCGAGCCGGCATACTACAAGAAACTCTCGTTCGACAACGATCTGAACCCTCAAAGCGGCTCGAACGAAGCCACCGCCCTGGTCACCCGATTCACCACGAAAGACCGCATCGCCGCCAGCGTTTCGCCCGAGTACCCGGTCATGGTCCGGGCGCTTACCCGCGCCGAGTGGATCCGCGTGTTAGCCCGGGGATTCCACGGCGAATGCCAGACGCCGGAAGTGGCCTGGAGTCAGGGCGAGTTGGAGGAGCTGTTCGATACCGTCGGGCGGGACTATGCCGGGCGGGACTATGCCGGCCAGAAACATTCCGGCCAGAAAGTCGACCGCCGCTGGCGGATGGACTTGCTGGACGCCTTTTCGTATATGCGAAACGTCGATCGCCGGGGTTTCCCGGCCAAGGAGGCCATCCTTAACGGTCTGTTGAGCCGCTACCCGTTGACCGAAGAAGGCTACGTGGCCGTGGCGGCCGGGTTGTTTTGGGACAACTGGCATTCGCTAAGCGCGCTGTTCGTGCGGATCAACGGATTTCTGACGAAGATCACCGTTGGCGATCACGACCCGGCCATACTCGCCCATTGGGCGGCGGTCCGGTTCTTGCTGGACAGCCAGCGCGCGAAACTCCACGAGCGGGGAAACTCGAAATGTTTCACCCGCGTCGACTGGAAAGACATCCGTCTGGAAGAGCGCGACAACTGGTACGTTCTGGATTGGCACCCGGGGCGCGGCGACGGGAACGAAGAACTCGAAACCATCCAGGCCGGCATGCTCGAGTTGGTCATGCCCGTCCTGCCGCACCGGTTGAACGACGACTGGCGCAAAGTGATCGAGCAGATGGACTTCCTCGACATTCCCGGCATGCGCGTCGGCCGGCAGGGAGCCGAGGAGGGCAAGCGCACGACCGCCGATTCGCTCGACGAGCAGATGGAGATCGTCAAGCGCGGCAAGGTGGCTTACCTGTTCGAGCGCTACACCGAGGAGCTGCAAATCCAAACGCTGCTTCTGTTGTTACGCGGCGGCAACGTGGAAGTGTCGAACCAGATGAAGTACCACGTCGGCAAGTGGGGTAGGGCCCGGTATGGAGAAAAGGCCTGGCCGGGCAAGGTCCCCGACGACGTGCCAGCGCTGTTCCTCGGCATGACCGGCATAGACGAGGAGTTTCGCACCCGGGAAGACGGCGTGATAAACACGGGTCTGTACGACACCCGATTGCGGTTCTTCGTCGACACGCTGGAATCAATAATGACCGATTTCGGCGGCAAGGGGAGGAATTTCACCAATGTATACCCCATCCGCTACCCCGGCACCTGGGACACCAACCACGCGGATCGCGAGGAAGCAGGGCCTGCAAAATGGGCCCGGGCACGAAAAGCGTTTGTCGAAGCCAGCCTGGTCGAGGCTTACGTGCGGAGTCCCGAACTCCGCTGGGATACCGCCATGCGCGACGACGACGGCGGGCTGTCGCTCATTTCCAGCGGCATTCGCGGCGTGACCAAGGCCGACGACAAGCAAGATCAACTGCACCGGGAAATCGCCGAGGTAAGCAATCGGCTCTTGCAACTCGCCCGCGATTGGGTCGTCGATCCCGACGCCAACATCGACCGCCAGAAACGGGTCGCCGCCGCCCGAAAAATCTGTGACTGGCTGGTGGAAGACAAAGAACTGGTATACTACCGGGTCCACGCATTGCAGGAATCACTGTGCATTCAGGAAGGCGACCAGTGGCAATTGGCCGACTGCCACGACGTGGTTAGCAAGCGTCACGGCGACCCCTTGCCCAAGCAGTTGCACGCCTTCCTGCACGAGTGGGCGACCCAGTCGGTTCCCAAGCGTTGGGAGGAGTACATCGCCACCCACGGCGACGGCGGACCGTGGCTCGACCCAAACGACGTCAACGCCTTCGTTCGCTATCTCCGCGACTACTTGATGACCAAAGGCATATTCGAGGGAATCGCCTCGCGCCTGGCGCCGGTGGTGAACCTGAAGACCCGCGACGAGGCCGCCCGACGCAGGGCTCGACGCAAGTACGCCCATATCATTCTGAACGACTATGTAATGAACCCGGGCCCCGACATGAAGTTCATCACGCCGCCGGACGTTGAAGATGAACCACAAGCCGAACAGGCCCCAGACGATTTCGCACGATTCGGATTGATGGGATCGTTCATCCGGCGCTGGACCAACCGGCTTCCGCAGATTCTGGCCGCCGGGGCGGGCGAACACGTCCAGATCCCCCCCGGCAACCCCGAACTGATCGAAATGCTTGAACCGTTTGAGAAGTAGTTGAAGGTATCCGAAAATTGCCAATTGTAAAGCCGCGACCACTGGTCGCGGCTTTACAATTGTCCAGGAGTTCAAATATGCACGTATTGTTCGCTAACACTGGCACTCAGACCGTTTGCGTGCCGTTGCGTGGTGGTAGCCGTTACCAGTCGGGTCAGATCGGCTACGGCTGGCAGCGTTGCCGCTCGGGCACGGGCGAAGAGGACGACACGCCCACCGAACTGCCGTTCGTTCAGTGGCAGGTAATTCAGTCGGGCACCAGTAAGCTGTTCCTGGCCGTCGATACGACTTGCGGCGATCCGGAGGTCGGCTATTTCTGCCAGCCGAGTGCCCTGACGAAGGATTACATCATCAAGCTGGGCGGGATACTCGATCTCGAAGGCCGGCCGCTAAAGGGACTCGGCCCGATCGAGGTCTGCATTCGTCCGGCCACGGCAACCGCCGGCGACGCCAAGCACGTCCACATGGTGATCGACTTCGGTAACAGCCGCACGGGCGCACTTTTGGTCGAGCTTGCCGGCGAAATCTCTCAAACACCGCAGATGATGCCCTTCGAATTGGTCAACCGCTATCACCTCGACGCCTGGGACGAGGACGGCGAGTTCGTCAACATGCATTCGGCCCGATGGTTCTCCTCGAAAACTCACTGGTGCAACACGCCCTACTTGCCGCCGATGAGCCAGAAGAAGATTGAATACCACGCGGTCGATGAAGACGAAGGCCACGGCGGCTGGTTCGGACGAGGCAAGAAGAAGGCGAAACAGAACAAGGTCGAGGTGCTCCTCACCCCGCCCATGTTCGACGACCTCTCCATGGTCCGCATGGGCCGCGAGGCCGACGACGTCATGCAAGTAATGCGGGCGGAAGGCGACATCCGCACCGGCATGAGTTCGCCCAAGCGCTACCTCTGGGCCGACGACGCCAGTTGGCTCGAGGGCGCCAATTGGCACATGGCCGACCCTTCCGATCGGTGCGGCGGCGGCACGTACGCTTCGACGCTGAAGGGGCCCTACCTGCGGTTCGTGCATGAGGACGACCGCGACTTCCTGCTGGCCGAGGACGGCCCCAAGGAGCGCGATTTCGCAACGCCCACGCCGCTTAAGCCGCGTCACGCACCCCGGGCAATGATGACCGCCGCGCTCTACGAATTGCTCTCGCAGGCGTACAGCTACGTCAATTCGGTGGTGTATCGGCAGGCCTCGGGCGATGCGGGCCGAACCCGTGAGATTCGCACGCTCAGTCTGACCTATCCCAGCGGGATGATTCAAGAGGAACAGAAGCGGCTGGCGGCCCAAGCCCAAAAGGCAATCGCCATCTTCGCCATGACGCTGGGTAAGAACCAGCGCGTGATGCCCGAGTTGAATATCAGTATCGACGAAGCCAGCGCGGTGCAGCTCACGTACATTTGGAGCGAACTGCGGATGCTGGGACAGGACCCGCGACTCTGGTTCGCCACCCTGCACCAGGACCGCTCGGACGAGAAGCCGAAAGAGCCCGAGCCACTGCCCGAAGCTGTCGCACCCGCCGCCCGGCGCCGCGGCAGTCGAGGCCCGGGCCTGCGCCGGCCGGGTGGGCCAAAACGTCGTGCGGCGGCCCAGGAAGAAGAGCCTTTCGGCGACGCCGCCAACGAGATCCGCATCGCCTGCATCGACGTTGGCGGAGGCACCACCGACCTGATGATTGCCCGGTATAATTTCGAATCGAAAATCGACGACTCGATCCGCGGCCAGGTGCTGCACCAGGACGGAATCGCCCTGGGGGGAGACCAATTGGTCAAGCGGCTCCTGGAAACGAACATCGTCCCGCTGTTTGCCGATGTGTTGGGGCTCGCGGACGAAGACGTGCAGTTGCTTTTCGGGCCGGAAGTGCCGCGAAACCGCGAGTTCCGCTCGCAGCGGCTCAACTGGATCAACCGCCTGTTCGTCCCCTTGGCCCAGGCCTACCTGAACAACGCCGTCGACGACGTCTCGGATGAGCCTATCTCACACACCGACCCCGAGGTGGTCGACCCGGCCGTGATCGAATCGCTCGGCGAGGTCTTCGACCGGCTCCGCGGACCCGGCTACTACAACGTACAGCAGGAACTCGATCTGTACTACGACAAAACCGAGTTCGAAGGCGTGGTACACGACGTTTTCGACGAGTTGCTGTTCGACTACTGCCAGCGGATCGTCGACCACGACGTCGACGTGGTTCTGTTGGCCGGCCAACCGTCGAAACTGGCGTACATCCAGCAGCTTGTGCAAATGTACGTGCCGCTGTCGCCGTCGCGGATCGTGCCGATGCACAATCACTACGCGGGCAACTGGTACCCGTACCAGGATGAAAAGGGCCACAACCCGGGCGTTATCATCGACCCCAAGAGTCCCGTGGTAGTCGGTGCCGCGGTGGAGTTCATGGCACGCAACGGCATGTTGCCGCAGTTCAAGTTCGAAATGGAATTCAAGGTCCGCGAGAACACTTACTATTGGGGTGTAATGACCGACTCGACCTCGGGAATTCGCAACGAGCGGATACTATTCGAGCCGGCCGAGGAAAAGGGACGCGAGGATATTACCGAGTTCTCCACCAGCTCGCAACGCGTAATCATCGGCCGGAAGCTCGGCCACGCCGAAGACGCACAGGCCACGCCCGTCTACTTGATGAAAATAGATACCGGCGATCGCATCGGGCAAACCGAAGTGACCGTCAAGATCAAGCGGAAGCCGTCTACCAGCGAAAGCGAAGAAACACTCGAAGTCGAGTCGGTTACCGGCATCGTTGCCGGGGAAGATGCCATCCTGGACGAGAACGTGCACTTCACCTGGCGAACACTCGCCGACGAGCGATATTATCTCGACACGGGCGGGCTGGACAATATCGAATTGGCGCAACGGTAGTTGAGAGTTGAGAGTTGAGAGTTGAGAGTTGAGAGTTGAGAGTTGAGAGTTGAGAGTTGAGAGTT
>JAUWJC010000618.1 GCA_030607895.1 Pirellulales bacterium | reverse complement strand
AATAGCCGAATCGTAGTTGGTGGGGCTCGCTTCGCTCGACCCACCCTACCTCTTTCTCAAAGCCGCAAGAAGTGCGTTCCTGCACCCACCGCGACCACCGGTCGCGGCTTTATAGGACAACTTCACACCTCGTACCCATATTCCCCGGCCAGCGTGGCCCAGCGTCCGACTTGCTCCTTACCGGCCTCGTCCCATAACTCGTAGGGCGGCAGGCGGTTGTTGTCTAATTGCCGGTTGACGGGTTTCTTGATCCATTTTGCCACATCTGTTTCGGGCGGTTCCGGGAGTCGGCAGTGCCGGCAAAGGCCAATCGTTGCGGCGGGTTGGGTGAACAGGTCTTCGGCCTTCAGCGTTAGGATTCGCTGGGAATCGCGGCCCTCTTTGAACTGTTCGATGAACGCGTTAGTCTCGTTCCATAGCCATGCGCATCGTTCAGAAGTCGTCATGTGGCCCCAGGCGGCAGCGGCCTCTCCGCAAAGGGGCTTGATCCGCCCGATGTCGCCGTAACGGCCCTCGTAGTATTTCCGACGCACGCCGCTGCGGACGAAACTGCCCGGATGCCGTACCAGGTGTACGAACCGCGAGCGGGAAAACAACTCGTACAGATGGGGTGCGAAAAAAGTTATCCGGCAGTTCGTCTCCACGTAACGCCGGCCGCGAGCGGCACAATCGGCCACCAACTCGAACCGGGCCGCGCCGACCACCGCCTTGAACGTCTCGAATTTCTCAAGCCCTTCCTCGTAGGCGAGTTTTTGCGAATAGACGAACTCGGGCGACGGCGTGTGATAGCAGAGCACGCCCGGAATGTGGCCGAAAATCCGCGTCAACAGGGCCGTCCCGCAACGGCCCGTCGATAACACAAACACCGGCTCGTGCTCCCGGAACACAACCTCCGGCAGCCGGTCCCAGTACTCCGGCGGCATCCGCTTGAAGCGGCGCCGCTCGTTCAGGTTGAGGCACGCGCGGCGGTTCAACTCGGCAAACCCGCCCAGTACTCGCCATGCTTTGTGCAGACTTCGCATTGGATAGTGGGATAGTGGATAGTGGTCAGTGGTCAGTGGATAGTGGTCAGCGATTGGGTTTCCAGGCGTACACCCGCCCGAATCGACCGGCAACCGCCGAATAGTCGTAGTCTTGAAGGATCTGAATCACCTGCTCGTGGATCGGGGAGCCGCCGCGCCGGTACCAACCGGCGATCAGGAGATTCGGGCCAAGCTCGCGCAGAGTTCGATCCATTCCGCGGACCGCCTCGATCTCCGCCCCATTTATTGTCAGACTCACCAAGGACACTTTTGTCAGTCGCTGTTGCCGCACGACGTTGTCGATCGAATCGGTGGGGACGGTGATTGTTCGTCTTGCACCCACCACGCCGTTGACGAGGCTGTTCCGTTGGGCCGAGTTACAGAACAACTCAAGCTCCCCGGCGTCGTTCCAGATTGCCTTGGGAACCAGCCGCACGTTTTCGATACGGTTGGCCTCGATGTTCCGCATGAGCATTTGCTGGTTTGCCGGGTTGGCTTCCAGGGCCACGATCCGGCCGCCGGGGCCCACCATGCCGGCGAGCTTCATCGTCCCGTATCCGATGTACGCACCGACGTCCAGCACCACGTCACCCGGCCGGATCGTAAACCGCCGCTTCAACTCCGCCTTGTGCGGGGCGGACCAGCCGGGAATGTCGTCGATAGTGTCGCGGTGTTGCGGGTGGAAGACGGCCCGGTCGGCGTAAGGGTAGGGAGGCCCGAGCGTGGGGTCCGCATGGGGATACACGTAGCGGAAGACGATGTCGACGGCCATGTCCATGTATGGCATGGGAATCCGCGCGCGGGTCTCCTTGGGTAGATACCGGTGCAGGCACGAGTATCGATCGCAGTACGGCCCTTCCTGCTTGCGGTTGCATTTGAAGAAGACCGGCCCGCCGCCGAGTCGAACAAATCGGGTGGCGTCGTCGGCCTGGCCGACCTGCCCGATGTCGAGTTTCGCGAGTTCGTTGTCCAGTGCCGTCCGTCCGTCGGGCTGCAACCGCCAGGTCAGGTTGCCGTGGATTGCACGGCGAAGCGCGGTTCGCAACCGGCCCTGGGGAATCCGGCCCCCCAGCGAGTAAAGCAGCTTCTTGGATTGCGTT
>JAUWJC010000647.1 GCA_030607895.1 Pirellulales bacterium | reverse complement strand
TCATCTTCCTCGCCCTGCATTTCCCCCAATCCTTCACCTGACCTCCGTGTCTGAGTGGTTTTGTCTCGACCCCCGTGAACGGTTACGGGAAAAGAACCTGGTGGCGGCCGCAAGCGAGATGGCCCGATATGCCGCCGAATTGGCCAAAATCAACGCACGACACGAACAACTCCGAGGCGAACTGGAGCAACTGGAAGAACAACTGGCCGACCGATTGAAAGAACTCGGCCGCCAACTACGCGATGAGGCCAAGCCGCGCGGCGAAATCGCCGCACTTATCGTCCGCCTGCGACGGCAAGCCGAGCAGGAGATCAAGAAGAAAAGAAACGATATCCGACGCTGCGACCGCCAGAACGTCCAAGCGTTCGACAAGGTCACGCGGCGGATGTTCGCCCGGCTCTACCACGAGGCCTTTCACGCCTATTTGGAGAACTACGTCTATCCTCACGAGCAGTACGATGTACCCCATTGGCTCAACGAGGGATTGGCGATGGTTTTCGAGCAGGGCCGGTTGGAGTCGGGCGCGCTTCGCGTGGACGCCCCGAACGGCCCGGCACTAAAGGCCCTCAAGGCCGATCTGAATAGCGAGAAACCCTTGTCGCTCGAGCAATTGCTTGCCGCCGGTGGACGGGATTTTCTTGTTGCCGACAACGGGCCGTCGGAAACCTCCAACCGATATTACTGCCACGCCTGGGGACTGGTTTACTACTTGACGTTCGGGGAAAAAGTAAAAAAGGGACCAGGTTTAATTTGCCGCCCGCGGCCCGAAGGGTGCTTCGCACAAATTAAACCTGGTCCCTTTTTCACGCGGCTGACCGAATACGTCGCCGCCGACGCCAAGACCGTCGAGCCGGTCGAGCGGTTCCAGCAACTTGTCGACATGCCGCCGGACAGCTTCCAGAAGTATTGGCGACAGTACATCACGACGTTGAAGTAGGGCGAACTGTAAAGCCGCGACCAGTGGTCGGGTGCTTTACAATCTCAACGTCCGAAAAAGGGGACAGGCACCGTCGGCATGCCGTAAACTCCCGAAAAAACCAGCCCGTGACGGAGCCAGTCCCCATTTTCGGACTCCCCTCCTTACAGTTTGAGTTACAATCAACCCTACCGCCGCTTCCGCCACGGGGTATCGGCCTGGCCGGCTTCGGCATTGGCGGCCCGGGCAAGAATAAACAGCAGATCGCCCAGCCGATTGAAATAGGCCAACATTGCCGGTGAGATGTTTTCTTCGCTCGATCGGGCAAGCGTGACCAGCCGCCGTGCGGCCCTGCGGCAGACAGCCCGGGCAAGATGCAACGCGGCCGCCGCCCGAGTTCCGCCCGGCAAAATGAATTCCTTCAGCGGCGGTAGTGCCTCCGCGTGGCGGTCGATCCGTGCCTCCAGTTCCTCGATCTGCTTGGAAAGGGAAAAAGGGGGATCCCCTCCCGCCAACTCGGCGCCCACCTCGAACAACTCGTGCTGAAGGCGCTCGATCAACCCGCCGATCGACTCGCAAAGGTCTTCGGCACGGACCTGCCCCAGCAGAGCACTCACCTCGTCAACGGTGCCGCAGACCTCCAGCCGTGCCGCATCCTTGCTCAGTCGTTCTCCGCCGGGCAGTCCAGTTTCGCCCAAATCGCCGCCACGCGTGT
>JAUWJC010000650.1 GCA_030607895.1 Pirellulales bacterium | reverse complement strand
CTTGTGGTGGGCAATGCCCACCCTACACAAATCAAACAGTCGAACTAATCGTCTGTCGCGACCACCGGTCGCGGCTTTATGACCAGCGTACATGGAAGTGGAAAACTGGCGGCAAAATCGCCCGCTTCGTTATCGGCTGCCGACGGCGGCCAACATCACCAAAAACCGCGAGGAAGTGCAAGGATGCCTCCAATCGCAAGAATCCCAATCGCAAGAATCACTGGGCTGTTCTTTATCTTGATGAGCCCAGCTTGCCTGTTTGCCCAAACGGCCGACTACCAGCGTCAACCGGTTCCGCCCGCAACGCACCAGGTCGTACCGGCCGAGTTCCAAGCACCCGTGCCGCCCGACAATCAGCCGAGCGGCCAGCCGGCCGGATTGTCGCTTCCTCCACCGGGGCGGGGTTCGGGGATGCCGTTGGCCGCCGGCGACAGTCGCCAACCGACAGGAAAGAGCGGCCGCCCGAGCGGCCTGCCGTCGCTGATTACCGCCGGAAGCAGTCTGGCCGTGGTGTTGGGGTTGTTCTTCGTGTTCGCCTGGGTGATGCGTCGCACTACACCCGGCGGCCTGACGCTGCTGCCGAGCGAAGTCGTGGAAATACTGGGACGAGCGCCCCTGGCAAGCCGCCAGCAAGTTCACCTGCTCCGCTTGGGGAACAAGCTGCTGTTGGTTTCGGTTACGCAGGCCGGGGTCGAAACACTCAGCGAGGTAACGGACCCGGAGGAGGTTGATCGGCTGGCGGGCATCTGTCGCCAGACGCAGTCGGGCAGCAGCACCGAGGCGTTTCGCCAGGTGTTCCAACGTTTTGCCGGAGGTCGCACGGATGTCTGAATCAAGAACGAACGGCGTCAGCCGGGCCGGCATGTTGGCGTCTTGGCGCAACAGCCGGCCGCGGCGTCTGTTTGCCTGGTCGTTGGTTGTGCTGGCCAGCCTGAGTCTGCTGGCGCCGGCAGCCACCCCGGCAACCGCCCAGGATGCCCCCGAAAGCCCGCAGTTGAACGAACCACAGTTGAACGAACCGCTTTCGATCGAATTGCCCGATGGACTGGCCGGTGGACCGCGGGCGTGGACCAGTCCGGTGGGGCTCGGTTCGACGATCCAGGTGATGTTGCTGTTGACGGTGCTCAGCCTGGCGCCGGCCGTTTTGCTGATGACAACTTGCTTCGTGCGGATTGTTGTTGTGTTGGGGCTCCTGCGTCAGGCCATCGGAACACAGCAATTGCCACCCAGCCAGGTAATTACGACCCTTTCGCTGTTCATTTCCCTGTTCATCATGGCGCCCGTCTGGCGACAGGTGTACGACGAGGCGATCGTGCCCTACACCAACCAGCAGATAGAGTTGGAGGAGGCGTGGACGGCGGGCGTCAAGCCGATCAGGCAGTTCATGTCCATGCAGATCGAGCGGACCGGCAACAGCGACGACATCTGGTTGTTCGTCGAGAACGCCCCGGGCCAGCCCGCTCCGGAAAGCTACGACGACGTGCCGCTACCCATCTTATTGCCGGCCTTCATGTTGAGCGAGTTGAAAACGGCCTTCCTGATCGGCTTCCAGATTTACCTGCCGTTTCTGATCGTCGACATGGTGATTGCCGCCGTGATGGTTTCGATGGGCATGTTGATG
>JAUWJC010000289.1 GCA_030607895.1 Pirellulales bacterium | reverse complement strand
CCCCGACGACACCGCCATGGGAAAACGCCAGGCCATATGCGAGTGCCCGTCGTGAGCAACCCGGTAATGCCCCGTGGAAAACCCGCGACCCGGGGGCGGGGGGGTTGGTGCGCTCCGCGGAAATCCCGCGACCACTGGTCGCGGCTTTACAACTGGCAATTCCCGGATTGATCACTACGGCAACTCGAATATCGACTGGCTTTTGACGATGGCGTAGTCGTCGGGGAAGGTGTGGAAAGCCTGGATCAGCAGCTTTCGGTCTCGCGATTCGACGTTGATGTAGCTCAGCGCGCCAAGCGCCATGCGGCCGCTGGAATCGAACTTGTGCAGCATTCCCTGGTGCTGGCCGTCGGCGGCGAGTTCTTCCTGGAATATCCAGAAGATTTCCCGGTCGACCGTCTCCAGTTGGAAGCTCACCTGGTAACATGCCCCGCCTCGACACTCCACCCGATCGCTCCGCTGGCCCGTTAGCCGATACGACAACAGGCGTCGTCGTTCGGGCAGCGGATGCTGGGCCGAGGTGGCAACTTCCGTCAGCGTCAAGCCGGCGTGGCGCCACTTCACCACGTGGCCGGCGCTGGTGATATCGATTTTCGCTTCGTAATCGCCGCGCTTGACGGTTCGCGTTTGGTAGACTTCAAAGAGTTCCGGGTGGAGCGGTCGGCCGTAGAGTTGAAAAACCAACTCCGCGATCTTAGGTCTGGCAGTCAGCACGACAACGATCCCTTCATGTTTATGTTATGCCCAAGGGGCTGTTTGTCATTTTCAGCAGAGGCCCATTATAGACTTTGTCGGCAAGAAGGACAAAGGGCGTTTTCTCACTCCGTGGAATTGCGAAAAACCGGGCTTGACAAGCGGCGGATATCTTGTTCCACGGCCGGAGAATGCTAGCACTCAAACCAACCCTACCAGGATATCGTACCCGGCATGTGTACCGGCAGCGATACCGAATCCACGGTATATGAACAACGCGCTGAAGAATATCCCGGCCACAAAGCGAAAGAGAAAACCGAACCAGAACTGTGCGTCAAGCCAATCGACCGGATCGCCGTATTGACCGACGTAATGTGCGGCCGCGAACATCAGGCTACTCACCAACACGGCCACAACCAGACTCGGCCGCTGGGTCGCCCCCATCCGGCGTATCGCCCAGGCCAGCACCGAAAGGAGTATCAGTCTGAACGCCAGTTCTTCATAAATCCCGGCCCCAAGGAACCCGATCAGGTTGCCAACCGTTCCCGAAACGCTCAACCCCACGGCCGCCCGGACGGAAGCCAAGCCAACCGGCCCCGCGATGGACTGCAACAGGGCGCCTTGTAACTGTAGGATCAACCGCAGGCAGAACGCCAGCAGCAGGCATTCGACAAACATGCCCGAGAGAATCCCGCTGGATAGCCGCCACGGCCGCCGCACGGTATAGTGCCATCCCAGGAGAATGCAGACGATCAGAAGCGGCAAGAGAAAGTACTGGCCAAAACCCATCCAATCGAGCAGTTGCCGCAGCCAGGCATCGGCCCCATTGCGGACCGCCCGTGGCCCCAGCAACAACAGGCCAGCCTCGTAGGCAACCAAAAGGGGTGAAATAAACACCAAGCTGGCCAGCGGACGGCGCGATTCGTTCCAATAGCTTTCGGCCAGTCGGGCTAGCGGATTGTGGCGAGGTGGGGTAACCATTGGGATTTCTGATTGCCGATTTCTGATTTAGGATTTGGGATCACGCTTTCCACATCGGCTCTAATCCCCAATCCCTAATCCCTTGTTTCGACCTGCCTACCCAGGCCGCTGGAACAGGTTTTGAAAGGGCGGATCTATGCTCATCCACCGCCGGCCGCTAAACTACCAAGCATGACCGCCACGCTCCGCCAAGTTTACGATCGGCTGCTGGCTGCTTTCGGGCCGCAGCACTGGTGGCCGGGCGAATCGCCGTTCGAGGTGGTCGTTGGGGCCATCCTAACACAGAACACCAGTTGGAAGAACGTCGAAAAGGCAATCGACAACCTCCGCCGGCATGATCTGCTTGAACCCCATGCGCTTTTCGAGGTGCCGCCGGAAGAACTCGAAGAACTACTCCGCCCGGCCGGATACTTCCGCATCAAGGCGCGTCGCCTGAGAAACCTGCTTGCCTATATTGTGGAACGCTACGATGGCTCGCTGGAGACGATGTTCGCCACGGGGCTTCCTGCCTTGCGCGAGGAATTACTCGGAGTGAACGGCATCGGCCCGGAGACGGCCGATTCGATACTGCTCTACGGCGGCGGATTGCCCACGTTCGTGGTCGACACCTACACCCACCGCGTGCTCGCCCGGCACGGTTGGATCGAGTTCGATGCGGATTACCACGCAATCAAAGACCATTTCGAGAGCAATTTGAATGAAGACCCGGCCCTATACAACGAATACCATGCACTGATAGTCCGCGTTGGACACAAGCACTGCCGCAAGACGCCCAAGTGCCAAGGCTGCCCCTTGGAGGAATTGCTGCCCGACGGCGGACCGCTGGAACCCGACTACTAATTCGACTGTTTGGCTTCGCCCGTGGTAGCCAAGATGTAGGGTGGGCACTGCCCACCAATATACGACATCTTGTGGTGGGCAATGCCCACCCTACACAAATCAAACAGTCGAACTAAAAACGTGGGGATACTCATGTCTCTATTCGACGCCAGTGAAGAAGCAAATCGGCTCAAGGCACAGCCGCTTGCGGCGCGGATGCGGCCGGCCAGGCTCGATGAGTTCGTCGGCCAAGAGCATTTTCTGGGTGAGGGGAAGCTGCTCCGCCGGCTGCTGAAAGCCGATCGGCTGGGATCGGTGATCTTCTACGGCCCACCCGGCACGGGGAAGACGACCCTAGCGCGGCTCCTGGCCAGCGAAACCCGAAGCCGGTTCCGGCAACTCAGCGCGGTCGCCAGCGGCGTGAAAGAACTACGCGAGATACTGACCGACGCCTGCGACTGCCTGTCGGCCACCGGCCAGAAAACCCTCCTGTTTATCGACGAAATCCACCGCTTCAACAAGGCGCAACAGGATGTGCTGCTGCCCGACGTCGAGCAGGGTATCGTGGTGTTGACCGGCGCCACGACCGAGAATCCCTTCTTTGCGATCAACAGCCCATTGGTCAGCCGTAGCCGGGTGTTCCAATTCGAGCCGCTTTCGACGGACCATATCAAGACACTCTTGCGTCGCGCGCTGGCCGACAACCAACGGGGACTGGGGGACTACGAAATCCACATGCACGACGATGCCCTCGAGTTCCTGGCCGAGGTGAGCGATGGCGATGCCCGGCGTGCATTATCGGCATTGGAAATTGGAGTGCTTTCCGCCGATATCTCGCCGATTGAATTCACCCGCCGGCTTGCCGAGGAATCGGTCCAGCGTAAGGCCATTCAATACGACAGGGCGGGCGACGCACACTACGATTCGATAAGCGCCTTGATAAAGAGCATCCGCGGGAGCGACCCCGACGCGGCCATCTACTGGCTCGCCCGAATGCTCGAAGGAGGCGAGGACGTCCGTTTTCTCGCCCGGCGGTTGGTAATCCTGGCCAGCGAAGACGTGGGCAACGCCGATCCGGCGGCACTTCGGGTGGCGGTGTCGGCGGCCCAGGCCTGCGAGTTGGTGGGCCTGCCGGAGTGCCAATTGACGCTGGCCCAAGCAGTCACCTACCTGGCCTGCGCGCCGAAATCGAACGCGGCAACGCTGGCTATCATGGAAGCCCGGCAGGATGTCCGCGAGAATCGTCTCCTGCCGGTGCCGGTCCATCTGCGCGATCGGCACTATCCGGGCGCCAAGCGGCTGGGACACGGCGAAGGCTATCAGTACGCCCACGATCATCCCGACGCAGTTGCCTCCCAAGACTATTTGGGCGTCCAACGGGAGTACTATCGTCCGGTCGACCGCGGATTCGAACGCGAGCTGGCCGAGCGTCTCGAAGCGATTCGCACCCGATTACGCCAGTCGCGCAAGCCGTAGATGTCCGAGCCGCCCAGATATTCGAGCCTCCCTGTCCTCAGGGGGGGTGGTAGGACGGTGTTTGCCCCGGAAAAAGGCAACTGAGGTTGACCTCGACCCGGGTTCTCTGATATTAACCGCCCTCTGCTTTTCGCGGGAATTCTGCGCATTCTGTCAGTATTCGGCGTGCGGTTGTTCGAGACCGAAAAAGGGACCATGTTTAATTTGTGCGAAGCACCCTTCGGGCCGTTCCGGCAAATTAAACCTGGTCCCTTTTTCGGTTCTGGCGGTTCCTCGGGTCTTTAGATGGATTATTGGATGCTAGCAGTATCGGGTGGACTCTGGAGTCGGGCGGCGACGTCTTGTGCTTGCGCGGCGGTAGTTATCTCGATGCTGGCTCTGTTGGGTACCAGCGGCTGCGCACATCGGATATACCGGCCGGCTGCCCTGCCGAACAGGTTCCTGGCCCAGCCGGTGCCGAAACCCGACCTGAGCAACTTGCCGCCCGTGTTGGTCAAGAGCGACCGGATCAATCGGGGCGATCTGCTGGAGGTGACGATCAACAGCGGATTTGCCGGTCTGCCCACCACTCCCCTGCTGGTTCAAGTTGGCGAGAACGGCATGGCCGATATCCCGTCGATTCGCCAGGTGGCACTGGCCGGATTGACGTCGGAGGTTGCGGCGCGGGCGATTGTGGCGGCGGGCACGCAGCGACAATTGTACCGCAATCCGCACGTTGCCGTTGGCGTGAAGGACAAGCGGAAGAACGTGGTCATGGTGGGTGGTGCGGTGAACAAGCCGGGTGAGTATTCACTGGCTCGCGGATATAAGCCGTCCGGCTTCAGTTCCCTGGCCGCTGCAATTTTGTCGGCGGGAGGTTTTAGCGACAACGCCGGACTCACCGTGGAAGTCCGTCGCGCGGCCCCACCCGGCGGCAGCCCCGGCTTGTTTCGTCCGGACGGGCAGCGAGTAGCCAGGGAAGGCACGGTGGAACAGACCGCTCACCAGACGGCCGGCTCGGGAGGCCCCACCGTTTTTCACGTCAGCCTGGCCGGCCCGGTCGATGCACGAAACCCGGGCTACTACCTGGCCGACGGAGACGAAGTGATCGTAAGGGAGCGGAATCTGGAACCGATCCACGTGATCGGGCTGGTCGGCAAGCCGAACGACTTCCCCTACCCGGCGGGCCAACAGCCGCGAGTGCTCGATGCCTTGGCCTGGGCCGGCGGAAGCAAGATGCGCATGGCCAACAAAATACACATTATTCGCCGCGTACCCGGCGAAGAAGAACCCGTTGTGGTAAACGTCAGCCTTCGAGAAGCCAAGGCAGACGGTAAAGCGAACAACGTTCTGCTTGCCCCGGGCGATATCGTTTCCGTGGAAGAGACCCCGGCGACGCTCGTGGAAGAAGTCCTCAAGACCATCGTCCGAGTCAGCGTGGGCAGCAGGACCGTGTTGTTTTGAAAAAGTTGAAAGTTGAAGTTGAGGGTTGAAGGTTGAAGGTTGAGAGTTGAGAGTTGAAAGTTAGTTTCTGTTGCGGAAAACGGTTGGCAGTTAGTCCCCTCTCCCTTTGGGAGAGGGTTAGGGTGAGGGTACGTTAGAGCAAGCCTTTTGATTTCGGGCGTTTACAGTTCCAAGGCATCTTCAGCCCTCACCCCCGGCCCCTCTCCCAAAGGGAGAGGGGAGACTTTCCTCAACAGGAACTAGCTACTCGCTGACGTTGCGAAGCCGCAAGCGGCCGCGTTCATCCTTCACTACCTCTCAACTTTCAACTTTCCTGACTCTACCGTTTTCTATGTGAATGCTCTGGAACCGCACCGAAAGTGGTTGTCCCAAGTTCGTGAAGCCGGTTGAATGGCTTGATCCGGCGTTGAATTCGCATACAAAT
>JAUWJC010000527.1 GCA_030607895.1 Pirellulales bacterium | reverse complement strand
CGGCAGGCTGCTCCGCACGTGCCGGAGTCGCACGGTCGGGCGTCGCCCGCGGAGCAGGGCGGTGGGGAAGCAATGGATCGGGCACTGGCCAATCTGAACGCCCGGCAGCAGCAACTCGCTCGCGACGAAGCAGGTGCCCGGCATTCGGCCGAGCATTCGGGCGCCCACCCGGGTGAGGATCCGGGCAGCGGGTCGGGAGGAATGGCCAGCGAGTCGATTCGCCAGGCGATGGAGTTGGCGGCCGGCTTGGGGTTGCCAAGCGATTCGGGCCAAGACGAGGGTTCGGGCGAGCAGGGTTCGGGCGAGCAGGGTTCGGGCAAGCAGGGTTCTGCCGGCTCGGGCTTGAGTAGCGGCAGCAGCACACCCGGCGGCCGGGGTGCCACGCACGGCAACCTGACGGCCAATGCCAATCAAGACACCAAGCAAGCCGACCGCCGACTGGTCGAAGAGCCTTGGTTACTCGACCTTCCGCCGGAACTGCGGAGCGCCATCCGCGCTAATTCCACCCGGCGGCCACCCCGTGGATACGAACAGCGGCTCCGACGATATTTCCAAAACGTGGATTGAAGGCGGAAGGCGGAAGGCGGAAGGCGGAAAACTGATAACTGAAAACTGAAAAACGAGACGAAACCCATGACGACCGACAACCCATCGCGGGATGACCTGGCCGCAGTCGAGCGGTGCAAGGAGTCTTACGAACAGATCCGGGCCGAGTTGGCCAAGGTTATCATCGGGCAGCAGAAGGTGATCGAGCAGGTGCTCATCGCCGTCTTTTCCCGGGGTCACGCGCTGTTGGAAGGTGTGCCGGGTCTGGCCAAGACACTATTGATCAGCTCGCTGGCCGAGGCCACGCACCTGAGCTTCAAGCGGATTCAGTTCACACCCGACCTCATGCCAAGCGACGTGACCGGTACGGAGATTATCCAGGAAGACGCCGAGACCGGCCGGCGGCAATACAAATTCCTACCCGGCCCGCTGTTTGCCAACATCATCCTGGCCGACGAGATCAACCGCACGCCCCCGAAGACACAGGCGGCCATGCTCGAAGCCATGCAGGAACGGCAGGTTAGTGCCGGCGGCACAACGCACCGGCTGCCGGCGCCCTTCTTCGTCCTAGCCACGCAAAACCCGTTGGAACAGGAGGGCACCTATCCGCTGCCCGAGGCCCAACTGGCCCGGTTCTTCCTTTATATCAAGGTGGATTACCCCAGCGGAGCGGAGGAATGGGAGATCGCCCGGCGGGTAACCACCGGCCAACTAGGCGAGATCTCGCCGCTAATGTCGGGTGAGGATATCGTCGGCTTCCAGGAGTTGGTGACTCGCGTACCGGTCAGCGCCCAGGTGTTGGGATACGCTTGGGCGCTGGTCCGGGCGTCGCGGCCCGGTTCAGAGGAAGCCCCCGACTTCGTCCAGCGATGGATCGCCTGGGGCGCCGGGCCCCGCGGCGTGCTAACGCTGGTTACCGCCGCCAAGGCCAGGGCGATCCTCCACGGCCGGTACCATGCCACCGTGGGCGACATCCAGGCCGTGGTCCGACCGGCCCTGCGGCATCGCATTGCCGGACACTACTCCGCACAGGCCAACGACCTGGGTAGCGCTCAATTGATAGAAATGCTCATGGAGGCCGTCCCCGCCGACCGCCAGTACGATAAACCAGTGGGTAGTGGGTAGTGGATAGTGGATAGTGGATAGTTGATAGTTGATAGTTGATAGTTGATAGTTGATAGTTAACGCCCGGGGATGAGCGCAGCGAATCCCCGGGAGCAAGGCAACCAACACAGTGGCCAGAAGCATCCTTTCGCGTTATCTCGACCCCGCGGTTTTAAGCCGCATCGCCAACCGGCGGATCGAACCGCGCGGGCTGGTAATGGGTAACCTGGCCGGCGCGCACAAGTCGCCCCTGTCGGGATTCGCCGTCGAGTTCGCCGGACATCGGGAATACGTCTGGGGCGACGACCCGAAGCATATCGACTGGCGAATCTACTTCAATCGCCAGCGATACTTCATCAAGCAGTACGAAATGGAGACCAACCTGGTCTGCCACCTGGTGCTCGACACGAGCGCGTCGATGCGTTACGGGTCGGGCCCTCAGCAGAAACTCTTGTATGCCTCGCAGATGGTCGCCTCGCTGGGATACGCAATCGTTCGGCAAAGCGACAAGGTCTCGCTGGCCACTTTCGACGAACGGCTCCGCGGGTTCGTGCCGCCCAGCAACACCATGGCACAGATCGTCCGCATGACCGAGCACCTCGACGAGATCGAGCCGATCCACAAAACGCTAATGCCCGAGTGCCTCACCGAACTGGTCGGCCGGATGAAGCGGCGGGAAATCGTGATGATCTTCAGCGATTTCTTCACCGATCTCGACTCGCTCGAAGCAGCCTTGCAGCGAATGCGTTACCACCGGCACGAAGTGGTGTTGTTTCAGACGCTTCACCACGACGAGTTGAATTTCGACTTCGAGGGAATGACCAAGTTCGTCGGCCTGGAAATACCCGAGGAACTGCTGACCCAACCCGACGCGTTGCGCCGGGCCTATCTCCGCGCGCTGGGCCAATTCAACGAGAAGTTGGAAGAACTCTGCCAGCGAAACCGGATCGAGCGGGTCGTGGGCGACACCAGCCGCGACATGGGCCAGGTGTTCGGCGACTATCTCAATCAGCGCAGCCGCCTGAACCGGGGCCGCTGAGACGGCATAAAGCCGCGACCGCTGGTCGCGCGGGAGCGATTCCGGAATGTCGCGTCTTCGGCCAGTTTTCACCTGGTTCCCAAGCTCCAGCTTGGGAACCGGCATTGGCTTGCTATGTGCCGCTACGTGGCTTGGTTCCCAAGCAGGAGCTTGGGAACCAGGGTAATAAAGCTGCGACCGGTGGTCGTGCAAAGCGATTCATCACCCGATCCCCTTCGGGCTTCATCTCGAAGTTGTACAACTTCAATTCCATGAACAGGCAGAGGACTGCCACCACGAACGCCAGCAGGGCAACTCCCAGCATGACCGTGTAGGGACTCGTCTTTGCAAGCTTTTCGAGAAAAGCTTCCTTTTCCTCTTCTTCTTTCGACTCTTCTTCGTCGTCCTTTCCGGATTCGTCGGACTGGTCCTCGGCACCGATGGGGAAATCCGGTCCTTCGGGCTCCAAACCGTCCGGCGTGGACTCATCGCCGCCGAAAT
>JAUWJC010000626.1 GCA_030607895.1 Pirellulales bacterium | reverse complement strand
TGGATAGTGGCCAGTGGATAGTGGCTGCTTGCGGCTTCGCAGAGTAACATGCCGAGGGCTATCTACTTGCACTGCGAAGCCGCAAGCGGCCCACTGACCACTATCCACTGACCACTACCCACTATCCACTGACCACTATCCACTACTATGTCTCCAGCAGCCGACCGCGTGATACGGCGACTCGATGGCGCTCGCCAGAAGTGGTGGCTCTTCACGCTGCTGACCACCGCCGTGATGGCCTTCTGCCTCTCCTTCGGGGTGCTGTTGCTGTTCATGTTGACCGATGCGCTGATGCAGTTCTCGCAACTTGCGCTGGCGGGCATGTTCCTGACTTGGCTGACGCTGACCATTGCGTTGATTGTGCTCGTCTGCCGCCGGTTGGGGCGGAGC
Organism: Pirellulales bacterium; assembly: GCA_030607895.1. Classification (GTDB taxonomy): domain Bacteria; phylum Planctomycetota; class Planctomycetia; order Pirellulales; family Thermoguttaceae; genus JAUWJC01. The sequence continues at coordinate 1,618 of JAUWJC010000626.1, read as the reverse complement.
CAAAGGACCCTGGAAGCCACCGCCCGACGCGTCGAAGCGGAATATCCGGCACTGGGAAGCAACCTGATTAACCTGGTGCAGCTCAGCGAAGACACCAAGAACGTGGACAAGGCGTTCTGCAACGCGGCGGTCAACCAGGCGGCGGCCGGTATCGGCGGCATTCCGCTGGAAGAGGCTGCCACCAAGGAAACCCGCTGCGGGCGGTTTGTCTGCTGCATGCAGACCCCGCGCGATCTGTCCGAGTCGTTCATCGCCTTGGGCGTGCTCGTTGCCATTGCGGTGGCCTGCCACCTGCTGATTCCCAACTGGGGTTCGGCGGCCAGCCGGCTGCTGACGCCCTGGGAGTTCGTCCCCTCGGTCGGCTCGGTCGAGATCGTCAAGGTTACGCCGGGCAACACCAACGTCCTGCTGGGCGGCAGCCTGGACATCGCCGCGGAAATCCGAAATCCCCAGGGAAAACCGCACAAGGCCACGCTGTTTGTAACTGCCGAAGGCGAAGAGGAAACCGCGCGGCCGATGACCGCCGACAAGAAACACTTGAACTACAAGCTGGCGCTGCCGTCGGTGCTGGGACCGCTCAAGTACCGGCTGGAGATCGGCGACTCGCAAACGAAAATCTACTCGGTGGACATCCGCGAAAAGCCTACCGTCAATGAGGTCGAGGTGACGTTCCACTACCCGGCCTATTTGGGTCGGGCGAACGAAACCTTCGTCGAGAAGCAGGCCGACCTGGAGGCACCACAGTATACGGTGGCCCAGATGCGGATTCACCCCTCGGTGCCCGTTGCCAAGGGATACGTCCAGTCGGAAGGCCAACGTTTTTCCGGCCGTGTGGCCGGCGGCGGCGCGATGCTGGTGGTGAAGTTGCCGCTTATCAACAACGGCACGTTTACCATCCACATGTTTAACGACGCGGGCCACACCGACCCCAACCCGCGGCTGAACCGCGTACACATCCTGCCCGACAATCCTCCTACCGTCGAACTGCTCAAACCGGGCCGGCAAAGCTCCGGCTCGGTTGGTGCCCAGGTGCCCGTTATGATCCGTTGCGGCGACGATCACGGCATCGGCCGCGTGCGGTTGGAGATGAAAGTCAAGCAGGCCTCGCCCGAAAACACTTCGCCCGAGGGCGAGCAATCCGCCCCGGCCGATGCTGTATCAGCCGATGCTGTGCCGGCCACCACCGTCACGCAGTGGACCAAGTTCGAGACCAGCACGACGGTTGTCCTGCACCATCAACTTGAATTGGACGCCCAAAAGGTCAAGCCGGGCCAGACGGTCCTGATTCGGGCGGTCGCTTGGGACAAGCGAGACGTCGGCGACTGGGGGCTGGATCTAAAGCCGCAGGAAGCCGCCAGCGGCTGGCATTCGATCCGAATAGTGGCCGAGGATGCCAAGTCGGCCGAGGCACTGGCGCAGTTGCACGGTCTTCGGCAAGCTATCTTCAAGCTGCTTGAAAGGCAGATTCGTGCCAGGATAACCGCGGTTCAGATACTCCAGAAAACGCAACTCGCCGAAGCGGTTGGGCTTGCCGGGCAGGCTAGAACACAGCAAGTCGAGCTGCAAAAGGCGGCTATTGCCCTGGTCAAAAGCGTTGGCCAGACCGACAAGGAAGAAC
>JAUWJC010000644.1 GCA_030607895.1 Pirellulales bacterium | reverse complement strand
GGGGGCCCCCGCCCGGGCGCCCCGCCAGGGGCGGGGTAACCCCGCACCCCCCCCTCCGGGGCGCACTGGGACGTGCCACACGATGAATAATCCGGGCTAACCGCGGTGGCCGGTCAGGAGCATTGCGGCGGAGACGCCGATGCCTAACGCGGCAATCGGCAGAAATCCAAGCTCCGGATTAGACGCCGTGACCAGGTCGACCGACCAGCCTAGCAGAGGTGCGGCCAGCGCTACGAAGAGGCTCTTTGCCTGCGATTCGATGCTCAGAACGGTTGCCGTCTGGGCGGAATCGGCATGGGACGCCACGCGGCCGACGAGAATCGGCCGCCAGAAATTCTGAAATACGGCAAGCAGCACGAACGCCCCGATGGTAACCGGAGAGAGGCCCACAAGAATCCCCCCAGCCATCATGGCAAACACCACAAGGTCCATTCGCCAGAGCAATCGGGCGGAGCGGTTTTCACCGCCGAACGTTTTGGCGAACCGGCCCGCCCCGCGCGAGGCGAAGCTGCTCAATAAATGCACCGCGAAGTACACAACCCCCACGCCAATCGCCACGCGCTGTCGCTGGCCCAAGGCAAAACGGTCTCCAAGGGCCAGCATCAACGGCAGCGAGAGGCAAGCGGCTTGGATCACCGGCTGGACGTAATCCTTGCCGGACCGAAACAGACCCTCGTACCCCATCGACTCGATCAGCAGTCTTCGCAACGGGCGGTGCATGAAACTCCGCGAGACCGAGGAAAGCAGCGTCCGCAAAACGCTGCCCGACTGCTCGCCTCGCTGCCGCGGGCCGTCGAGATAGGCCGGGTAGCCCAGGAAGTTGACGATGTTCAACAAGTACGGAACGATGCAAAACAGAAAGACGCTCGAGTATTGACCGGTGTGGAAAACCAATCCTGTCGCGATGACAACGCTGACGGCCGACCCCAGCTTGCTCCACGACCGGGTGCGGCCGTAGACGGCCGTCTTTTCCGAGAGCCTGCCCTGACGTTCCAGCCAGTCGAAAATCATCGCCTTGTGCGTTCCGGTCCTGAACGCCTCGCCCATGGAAAACAGCAGCATTGCCACGAAAAGCGTCCAGAGTTGGTCGCAGAGCCCAAAAACGGCAAACGAGCCGATGTAGGCGAGAAACGATACGATCATCGACCGCCGGCGGCCCATCACGTCGGCAACCGCGCCGGCGGGAATCTCCGTCAAATTGATGCAAATCGCCCGAAACCCAATCAGCACGCCGATCATCCCGAACGAGAGACCCTTCTGGAGAAAGACCAGGATCAAGAACGGATCGTAGTACTGCTGGTTCTTCAGGAACCCGTACAAGCAGAAACGGAACAACATCAGTCGTGGCTGGCTCAACGCTCGATTTCCTTGTACGGACGCACGGGGCTGGTGTGTTTATGATACCTTGGCGCGGCGAAGCCGCAACCAAAATAGACAAAGCTTTTCTAATAGACAAGGAATAGACAAGGCTTTTCTCATCGCGGAGCCGATGAGAAAAGCCTCTTGGACGAAGTGCTGCGCCGCGGGAGGGGGAGCGTGGGCGGTTGAGTTGGGATGGTCGTTGGGGGAAGGCCGGTTGTGGTGTTCGTGTGGTTGCGCTGAGTGCGAATTGCCTCCCGAAGCGCGCAGCATTTTAGAGGCCGCGGCCCGGCTGGATTTAGGAGGCGGCC
>JAUWJC010000437.1 GCA_030607895.1 Pirellulales bacterium | reverse complement strand
AGAACGTGTTTGATACTCCCCTTTGCCGAATCCTGCTGTTGGCTGTCCTGTGTGTGTTGGGATGCGGCCCGTCCGGCAGCGCTCTGCGGCGCACCGCGCTTTCCGGCAACGTGATCTTCAAGGGGCATGCTTTGGCCCGCGGAGAAATCAGCTTCGCGCCCGACGTATCTCAAGGCAACACCGGCCCGGGAAGCATCACGATAATCGAAGACGGCCGGTATTGCACGCAGCCTGGAAAGGGCGTGGTGGGCGGTCACTACCTGGTGCGGATCACGCACACGCCGTTGGAAGACGAACGGGCCGAAACGGTCGAACCGTTGCTTTTCCCGCCCTGTGAAATGGTGGTCGAGTTACCCAAAGAGGATGCAGTGCGCGACTTCAACGTGCCCGACTCACCTCGGCGGTGAAGTCTGGCCGCCGACCGACGCGATCCAACATGGTCCTTCCTCGTACACACCCAGAATCCACTCACATCCTGATGCACCAAGGAGACTGTCGATGAACACGGCAATGCGATACGGCGCCGGCCTGTTGGTCGCGGTAGCGATGACTGTTCCGGCCTGGGCGGCCGAAACGGAAAAGTCGCGGCGCGACGCATCCCGGTTAGTAAAGATGTTCGACGTACCCGGTCTGGCGGCAAACCCCGTCGATATAGACTGGTCGGCTCTGCCAAGGCTCAAGGCCGAACACGGCGTAATCACGCGAGGCACGCCCGAGTGGCAGTTTCGCCTCCATTCTTATCTCTGCCACTACGACGGTAGATATTGGGCGATGTGGAGCCACGGCCCCAAGATCGAGGACCATCCCACGCAGCACGTCCGCTATGCGACCAGCAGCGACGGAATTCACTGGAGCAAGTCCAAGGAGATCACCGGGCCGGCTACTGAGAAGGGGATGCGATTCATCTCCCGCGGATTGTGGATCCGAGAGGGCAAGCTGCTGGCTCTGGCAAGCTGGGACGAGGCATACAAGAACGGGCGAGTCCATTTTTTCGGCAAGAGTCTGGAACTGCGCTGCTTCGAGTGGGACCCACGGCAGCAGAAGTGGAAGTACAAGGGCCTGGTCTTCGATGACGCGATCAACAACTTCCCACCCAAGAAGCTGCCCAACGGCAAGTGGATGATGTCGCGGCGAGATCACAAGAGGAACAGGTCGATGCTGATCGGCGGGGTGAAGTCGATCAGCGATTGGGTTGCGGTTCCCATCGCCGTGCCGCGAGATGGTGCCAGGCTGGAGGAGCCATTCTGGTGGATTCTGCCCAACGGCAATCTGCTGGAACTGTTCCGGGACAATTCCGGCTCAAAACGCCTCTATCAGGCACTCAGCATGGATCACGGCAAGACATGGACTCGACCGGTGCGGACGAACTTCCCCGACGCCAGATCGAAGTTCAACGCGCTGCGAACCAACAAGGGATACTACGTGCTGGTAAGCAATCCGAACCCCAAGGACCGGAACCCGCTCTGCCTGTCCGTCTCGGAAGACGGCAAGGTCTTTACGCGGATGGCCGTCTTGCCCGTCCCGGGCACCGGTACGTTCCAATATCCTCATCTGATCGAACACGACGAGCATCTCTTGGTGGTCTATTCACACAACAAGCGGGCAATCGAGGTTCTGAAGATCCCGATTTCGGAGATTCAGCGCCTGCGCGGATTGGAGTCATCGCCACAAGCGGCCGATCCCGCCGAACCGGCGGCGCCACAATCGAGGTAAAGGAAGGTCATGCAAACATGAGAAGCATACCGGCGGTGATTGTGAGCATGCTGACGGAGGGGATCGGTTTCCGCGGCGTCTTGATTGCGGCGGCATTGCTTGTCGGCCACGCATCGAACGCTGCCGTTGGCCTCGATCCTGCAATGACCAAGATGCTGGCCGACCCGAACGTCCCCAGCGACCGGACGAAAATCGATTGGGCCAAACTCCCCAAGGTGAAGGCCGAGCGAGCTACGGTTTTCCGCGGCAAGAAGAACGAGGCCTATAGCATCCATTCGTATCTTTGCCGTTTCGGGGGCGAGTTCTGGGCGGTCTGGTCCAGCGGTTTTGTGTATGAGGACCAGCCCGGGCAGCATGTGCGGTTTGCCACCAGCGACGACGGGCTTCACTGGAGCAAACCCAAAGCCGTGATGCCACGGCCCGAGGGGAATATCCGATTCATAACACGCGGCTTGTGGGTCCGCAACGGCGAACTGCTCTGCCTGGCGTCGCGCGACTCGGTGGGCAAGTATTTTGGGGACGACTTGCAACTGCTGGCGTACGTGTGGAACGAGCAGGCCGGCAAGTGGGAGCCGAAGGGCTTGGTCTGCGACGATGCGATCAACAACTATCCGCCGGGCCGGCTCCCAAACGGCCAATGGATGATGAGCCGGCGCGATTGCAACATGAAAAAATCCATGCTCATCGGGGGTGTCGAGTCGATCGGCGGGTGGAAGACCGCCATCGTTCCGGAACCGGCCGATGGGCACTGCCTTACGGAACCATGTTGGATGACCGTTGCGGGAGGCGTGTTGGCCGTTGTGATGCGGGACGAAAACCGTTCCAGACGTATCTACCGCGCCTTCAGCACAGACAACGGCAACACCTGGACGACGCCCGTGCGAACGGATTTCCCCGACGCCAGATCGAAGATATTCACCATGAAGGTGAGCCGGGGGCCGTATCTGCTGATCAACAACCCCAACGTGCTGAACCCCGATCCGAAGATAACGTACATGGGCCTGCGAATCCCCCTTTGCGTTTCCTTTTCAAAGGACGGGCTTGTTTACGATCGGATGGCCATCCTGCGGGACGAGGTCACGAAGCCGCGCATGCCGGGAAGAAACAAGGACCCCGGTTATATGTACCCTCACGCCATGGAACACGACGGGCATCTCTACGTCATCTATGCCGCCAACAAGGAAGATATCGAAGTGCTGCGGATTTCGCTGGCCGAACTTCGGAAACTCGGCCGAAGCAATGAAGGAGAGACAGAATGATGTCGCTCGACGAATCGCCCGAATTTGACGTTGTCGTCTGCGGCGGAGGTCCGGCCGGAATCTGCGCGGCCATTGCCGCCGCACGCGAGGGCGCCCGGGGATTGCTGGTCGAACGCAACGGTTTTCTGGGAGGCACGGCCACTCTCGGACTGGTCATCTTTGGAATGTACGGTCCGGAGGATCAGCGTCTTGTGGACGGCATACCCGAGGAAATCATTCAAGAAATGGTCGGCCTGAAAGCAGCCGTGGCCCATGTGCCGCACTTCCGCTGGAATCGGTTCACGACCTTTGAGCCGTGGGCCCTGAAGGTTGCGGCCGAACGTTTGGCACGGGCGTGCGATGTCCGTTTGCTCTACCACACGACGATCCTCGGAGTGCATACCGCCATTGCCTCCGGTGACGATGGAGAGCGAATTCGCTGCTTGGAAGTCTGGAACAAGGGAGGCCGATCCCGATTACGGGCCAAAGTCTTCATCGATGCCACGGGAGAGGCCGATATCGTTGCCGCCGCGGGTGTTCCGTGTGTTCTGGGACACAACGAGGACGGCATTCCGCAGTCGCCCACCATGGTCTTTCGCCTGGCCGGCTTCGACAAGGACCGTTTTGTGCGCTACCTGGAAGATCACCCCGAGGAACTCCGTCATCCCGTGGAAGCCATTCGCGATAACGAGTATTACGGATTCTGTGGTTTCAATGCCACGTTGAGACATTTCAACCAAGAGCACGGCTTGAACATGCCGCGCAGCTTCATCTGTTTTCATTGCATGCCCGACAAGAAAGATATCTCGATGGTTGCGACGCGGTTCAGTCGATTCAACCCTCTCAGCGCCGACTCACTCACGGAAGCAGAAATCGAGATGCGCCGTCAGGCGGTTGAGTTGGTCGGGCTTCTGAAGGAGCATGTCCCCGGATTCGACCAGGTCCGGATGCTTGGCATGGCCCATCAGCTTGGAGCGTAACCTGCTTTCCGCACGCTAGCTTTCGTGAAGTTGGGGCATTGTGGAAGTTGAGGTAAACAAAAAACGGCCTTTCTGTCAGGATGTGGGCTGGAAACGTT
>JAUWJC010000176.1 GCA_030607895.1 Pirellulales bacterium | reverse complement strand
TTCGTCATTCGTGCTTCGTCATTCCTTCGTCATTCGTCATTGTCCAACCACTCCCCACTAAAGCATGAAGTACACCAAACTCGAACAGGCACGTCCGAAGGGTAATCGCGTCAGCGGCACGTTTCGGCGAACGCAGCGGGGATTCGGCTTCGTCCGACCCGCCGACACGGAACCCACCGACACGGAACCGGCCGATATCTACATCCCGGCCAAAAAGGCGGCCGACGCCTCGACGGGCGACGTTGTGCTGGTGCAACTCGACCGCCGCCGCGGACGCCACCTGCCCGGGCCTCGCGGCGAAATCGTCGAAATCCTCCAGCGGCAGACACACCAGTTCGTGGGCACCTACTTCGCGACGGCCGGCATCGGGTACGTCCAGGTCGACGGCACGCGGTTCTCGCAGCCACTTTGCGTTGGCGATCCGGGCGTAAAAGGCGCCAACCCGGACGATAAGGGCGTTTTGGAAATGGTCCGCTTTCCCTCCGAATGGCAGGATGGCGAAGGCGTAATCACCGAAGTGCTTGGCGGGCGTGGCAAGCCGGGTGTCGATACCCTGTCGATCATCCGCGAGTTCGGCCTGCCTGGGGAGTTTGCCCAAAACGCCCTGGAAGAAGCCCGAGGGGAGGCCGACGCGATGGCCGAACTCGGCGAGTCAATTCCCAAAGGGCGGCTCGACTTGACCGATCTGACCGTGATAACGATCGACCCGGCCGACGCGCGCGATTTCGACGACGCCATCTCGCTCGAGAAATTGGACACCGGCCATTGGCGTCTGGGTGTGCATATTGCCGACGTGGTCCACTTCGTCCGGCCCAAGACGGCCTTGGACCGCGAAGCGCTCAGCCGGGCGACCAGCGTCTATTTGCCCGATCGGGTTATTCCCATGCTGCCGGAGATTATCTCGAACAGTCTGGCCAGCTTGCAGCCGGGCAAGGTCCGCTACACCAAGACGGTGTTCATGGAGTTTACGGCCGACGGCGTTCGCGTGGATACCGAGTACCACTCGGCCGCCATCAAGAGCCGCAAACGGCTGAACTACGAGCAGGTCGACCAGTTCCTCGCCGACCCCGACCCGTGGCGAAAACGCCTGGGTGCGAAGGTCCACGACCTGTTGGGCCGAATGCACGAGTTAGCAATGATCCTGCGCCGGCGGCGGATCGAGCATGGCGCGCTCGAGTTGAACATGCCCGAGGTGAAAATCGAACTAGACCGACAAGGCCGTGTATCGGGCGCGCACGTGGTCGAAAACACCGAGAGCCACCAGATAATCGAGGAGTTCATGCTGGCGGCCAACGAGGCGGTGGCCGAGATACTGGCCGAGAAGGAACTCCACTTCCTCAGGCGCATTCATCCGGCGCCGGCTCCGCATAAGCTCAAAGCGCTCACGGAGTTCGTCAAAGAATTGGGCTTCAAGACCGAAAGCCTCCAAAGCCGGTTCGAGTTGCAAAAGCTGCTCAGCCGAGTCGCCAACCGCCCGGAAGTCTACGCGGTCAACTATGCCGTGCTCCGCTCGATGCAACGGGCGGTCTACAGCCCGGAGCCCGAGTTGCACTATGCGCTGGCCAGCGATTGCTACTGCCACTTCACGTCGCCCATCCGCCGCTATCCCGACCTGACTGTCCACCGGCTTCTGGACACGATCCTCCGCAGGCGCAAGCCGCGCAACGATTTCGACGAACTGGCCGTGCTGGGCGAACATTGCTCCGAGCGCGAGCGGCGGGCCGAGTCGGCCGAACGGGAACTGGTTAAGCTGAAATTGCTGGCATATATGAGCGAGCGGATCGGCCAGCGGATGGACGCCATCGTGACGGGCGTGGAGAGTTTCGGGCTGTTCGTGCAGGGAATCGAGTTGCCCGCCGAGGGGTTGATACACATCGATTCGCTCACCAACGACTACTACCACTTCGACCGCACCACCCACACGCTCTCCGGCCGACGCCGAGGCAACACCTTCCGACTGGGCGATCGTCTGCAAGTAACCGTCGCCCGAGTTGACCTCGAACGCCGCGAACTCGACTTCCGCCTGAAATCGAAATCATAAAGCGAAGAGCCGTTTGCGGCTTCGCACGCTGGAACGGGCGTATTCTCGGGTATTCCGGAATATCCAAACACGTTCTCAGTCTTCCTCCGGCGGTACGATTTTTTCGAGCGACTCGATGAGCGGCGGTATGTGGTTCTCCACGATGTCTTGGATTCTGGGAAGCTCGACGCGTGGGTAATCATGCACGAGGCGATGACGCAGTCCCACGATTTGCCGCCAGGGGATCTCGGGATGGGCTTCGCGGGTGTGCTCCGAGACCTTGCTGGCCGCCTCTCCGATCACCTGCAGGATGTAGAGGGTGGCTGCCTGGAGCACTTCGTCGGCCGCGAACTTCTCCCATGCGGCGCCAGCGCTGAAAGAGCGCGCCTTTCGAGCGTGGATGAGCATGTCGAGAAGATACGCGTCGTCACGGCACATAGACCATTTCCCGCGAAGTGAGGATCTGCCTGCGTCGGATGTAGTTCTCGCTTTTCTCGACGGCGCGTCTGCTGACCAAATCAACCTTACGGCCGAGCAACCGCGACAGATCGCGCTCCATGTCCATCAACTTGCTCGCCCACGGACCGTAGTCGTCGTTTTGGAAGACGACCAGGAAGTCAACGTCGCTGTCGGGCCGGAAATCATCCCGGAGGACCGAGCCGAAGATCGAAAGCTCCGCGACGTCATACCGGCGACAGATCTCCCGGACCCTATCCATCGGCAGCGATATTGCAGTTTTCATGCCCTGTCCTCCCTCTTGGAGGGCCCTAATCGGCGGCCTTGGGGAACGGTTTACCGAGTGCGAAGCCGTAGTCGATTGCGTCGTGGGGGCAAACGTTCAGGCATCGGGCGCAACTGTAGCAGTCGGCCGCAAACAGCTTGCCCTCGACGATGTCGCCGGCCGCGCCCGATGGACACACCCGGTCGCAAGCACCGCACTTGTTGCATAGCTGACGGTCGACCCTTACCCGGGTGATGCTGAACCTTTCGGCAATCCAGGAGATGAACCCGAACGGGCAGATGAACTGGCAGAATGGGCGGTAGATGGCCAGGGCCAGCACCAGCGACACGACCACGGCAACCAGGATAGACAGGTGGTCGAAGTCGAGATTAAACAGGTTGAAGGGGTTGATGTAGTGATAAATCACGAACCCTTTCTTGCCGCCCAGAACACCGAACAGAAAGAGCAGCGTGAGCACAACCAGCCCGCCGCGAATGGTGTTCGACAACCAGAACGGCACCTTGCGACGCCTGATGCCGTCGAGGCTGGGCAGGCTGTAGAGGAGTTCCTGCAACGCACCGAACGGGCAGGCCCAGCCGCAGACCAGCTTGTTGCCCACGATGGCCAGCACGAGGAAGAACAGGAACGGAACCACCTTACCCCAAACCGACGGGTACAGGCCGACCATTGCCTTGAACGTCTTGACGGTCCCTTCCATGGGGTTCGGCGATTTACCCAGCATGAAGCCGCAAACCACCACGGCCACCACGAGCGCGGCAATATACACGGCGCGGGGATACCAGAGTTTGCGATCGGCGATGGGAGCCCCGTCGGGCCGGCCCAGCCGAACGAGAAACACCAGCCCGAAAAGCACCAACGCAGCGAATACATAGTATTTCAACTGCGTCTCTTTGTGTCCGCGCACATGGCCAACCACCCGATCGAGCTTCTTCTGCTTGATACCCAGCTTTGCAAGCGGCTTTTTCTTGGGCACATCCAGCGGCAGCCCCAGGTCTCTGGCCAGCGACTTTCCCGTGCTGCCGAGCTTTGGGGCGATGTCGCGAATGCTCATCGTGGTATCGAATTGGGCGATCGCGCCATTGTCGCCTTTTGGCTCCCGGCTCCAGCCGAGCATGACAATCGCAGCCGCCACGACCAGGGTTCCAACGAGCCGGAGACGTTGTGTTTTCGACAGTCGAGACAGATACGACATGCTTGCTACCCGGTTGGAGGATAGTTATAAAGCCGCGCCCGGTGGTCGCGGTGAACGATTTGCGGCAACCGTCCGCCGCTGCGCCGCTGCGCCGACCGCGACCACCGGTCGCGGCTTTATGGCAGTAGTAGGGCAGATGGCAATTGTGCCCGTTCGTGCCGTCCCAAGCAAGCCCGGCCCGGCTTTCCACTGTCCGATCCGGCAAGTTCGTCCATGAAACCGATTATACCACGATGGGGGACGCTTGCGGCATTTGCCCGTATTGTTAGAATCAGCCTATAATCCAAACTGCAAGGAGGGGAGTCCGAAAATGGGGACTGGCTCCGTCACGGGCTGGTTTTTTCGGGAGTTTCCGGCATGCCGACGGTGCCTGTCCCCTTTTTCGGACGCTGTCGTGATAACCCCGGATAAATGCCATGAGCATCGAACTGGCTGAATTCGAGGCGGTGCCTCGGAGTTGGACGCGGCGTCACCTGCTGGGGCTCGAAGAGCTGTCGGCCGAGGAGATAACCCTAATCCTCGACAAGGCCGAGATGTTCAGAGAGGCAACGGCCGGCGCGAGCAAGAAGATCCCGCTTCTGACCGGAAAGACGTGCGTGAACCTGTTCTTCGAGAACTCGACGCGAACCCGCACCAGCTTCTCGCTGGCCGCTCGCCGGTTGGGGGCCGACACCATCGATTTCTCGGCCTCCACCAGCAGCCTGTCGAAGGGTGAAATGGTAATCGACACGGCCAAGAACATCGAGGCGATGCGGGTGGACGCGATGGTGGTTCGTCACCGCACGCCCGGCACGCCGCACTTGTTGGCCCAGAATCTCGACTGCTCGGTGATCAACGCCGGCGACGGCCCACACGAGCATCCTACCCAGGGCTTGCTCGACATCATGACCATCCGCCAGCGGTTCGGACACATCGATGGGCTGACCGTGGCACTGGTGGGCGACATTGCCCATAGCCGCACGGCGCGATCCAACATCTGGGGGCTGAAGAAGCTTGGCGCGCACGTGATTGTCTGCGGGCCGTCCACGCTTGTGTCGCCCCGCTGGGAAGAGGTCGGCGTGGAGTACTGCTACAAGTTGGACGATATTCTTTCCCGGGTAGACGTGCTCAACCTGCTGCGAATTCAGTTCGAGCGGCAGTACTCGCGCCCGTTCCCCTCGGTCCGCGAATACGCCCATCTGTACGGCATGGATCGACAAAGGCTGGCCAAGACCAAGGGCAACATCCTTATCATTGCCCCGGGACCGATCAACCGAGGTGTGGAGGTTACGCCCGATGTGGGCGACGGGCCCCATTCGGCCATCCTCCAACAAGTCTCCAACGGTCTGGCCGTTCGAATGGCCGTCCTTTGGCTTGTGACGGGGATTGAGGGGTGAGGAGTGAGGGACGAGGGATGAGAAATGCGTACTGCCCGCTTGCGGCTTCGCAACTGACCACTATCCACTGACCACTACCCACTGACCACTACCCACCATGTCCACTATCTTGATCCAGAACGGCCGAGTGATTGATCCCAGTCAGCAAATGGACCGGGTGACCAGTCTGTTGATCGCCGACGGTCGCATTGCCGCTTTCGACGCGGCGGCGGACGGCCCGAACGCCGGCGCGGACGCAGACACAATCATCGACGCCGCCGGCAAAATCGTCTCGCCCGGCCTGATCGACATGCACGTACACTTGCGCGAGCCGGGTTACGCGGAGGACGAAACTACCAGCACGGGCACGGCCGCCGCGCTGGCCGGCGGGTTCACCTCGATCGCGTGCATGCCCAACACCGATCCGCCCATCGACAGCCAAGCAACGGTGGAGTTCATTCGCGGCCAGGCCGCCCGCGCCGATAACTGCAACGTCTTCGTTGTCGCCTGTGTCAGTAAGAACCGGGAAGGCAAAGAACTGGCCGAGATCGGCCAACTTGTCGAGGCCGGCGCGGTGGGGTTCTCCGACGACGGCTCGCCAATCGGCGATCCCGAGTTGATGCGCCAGGCATTGCAGTATTGCCTGATGTTCGACAAGCCGGTGCTGAACCACCCCGAAATCACCGAGTTAACCCGGCATGGCGTAATGCACGACGGCCTGACGGCCCTGATCCTCGGGTTGGGAGTCATTCCGCCGGCGGCCGAAGACGCCATGATCAGCCGCGACATCGCCCTGGCCGAGGCCACCGGCGGACGGCTGCACATCATGCATGTCTCCACCGGTGCGGGCGTGGCCGCCGTCCGCCGGGCCAAGCGGCTCGGCGTGCGTGTCACCACTGAGTTCTGCCCGCACCAATTCCGCCTCACCGACGAATGCCTCCGGTCGTTCGACTCGAATTTCAAAATGAACCCTCCGCTGCGAGGGCAGGGCCACGTAACCGGCTGCATCGACGGCCTGATCGACGGCACCATCGACGCCATTGCCACCGACCACGCACCGCACGCCAAAGAGAAGAAGATGCAGGAATTGGACCGGGCCCCGTTCGGGATTGTCGGGCTGGAAACCGCACTGGGGCTGGTGGTGACCAAGCTGATCGCGCCGGGCCATCTCGACTGGCCGGCCGCCCTGGCGAAAATGACGATCAATCCCGCCCGCATCCTGGGTATCGATAAGGGAACCCTCGCCATCGGTGCCGACGCCGACGTGACGATCATCGACCCCGACGTCAAATGGACCGTCGATCCGTCCCAGTTCCGCTCCAAAAGCAGCACCACCCCGTTCGCCGGCTGGCAACTCAAAGGCCGCGCCGACACCGTCATCGGCGCCGGCCGCGTGAGATTCGACCGGTAGTAAGCGGGCACGGCGGAACGAAGCAGGAAGGATCAAGCTTTCACCCTACTTTGCTCATGTGTAACCGTTCATGGGCACGATGGAATCATGCCACGGATTAAACACGGATTAAACACGGATAGACAGTAGTTATAGGGTCTTGATCTACCACGAAGAACACGAAGTACATGAAGAGAAGAAGGAGTAGACATCGAGAAAACACGGTTTATCGATTAGATATTTTCTTGCTTCGTGCTCTTCGTGTTCTTCGTGGTTTTCTGAATGAGGCGGTACTCGAAATCCGGCCCCTTGATCCGTGTTTCATCCGTGTTTGATCCGTGGCCGAGATAATCTTGTGAACGGTTACGCTCATGTTATGTTTGGTGATTCGGTCTTGGGGCGGTAGTCGTGAGGATCTATGCAAGAGTCGTATAGTACCCGGTCAATCTTGATCCAGTCGGTCTTGCTCAATCAGCATGGCGCAAAGAATAACCCCGCCGGGGCCTTGCGGCAAGTCCAGCGGGGAGTAAATGCCTCGTACTTGAATTCTACTCTACAGTATCGTCGAAAACGGTGAGAAACGCAAGCGGTTTGCTTGTTTTCTCACCAGCCATTCCTGGATGTGACGTAACCCATGTTGTGCCAGGTGCTTGCAGTCACGGCGTCGACGTAACTGCCTGCTCCCGTAGCACAAAAACGGGCCAGGCTTTCACTTTGCACTTTGGGCGTCCAGCAACGCGATCGGCATCATCGCGGACAATCGCCCGCCGCTCGTTGCCGCGGGAAATCACACGATACAACCCGCCGGGAAATTCAATTCGCAAGAGCCGAGCCATGCCACCATCCTACCCGCCCAGCCACCAAACCTCAATCCATTAATGCCTACTACGGGTCTGATCCCAAAGCGTGCCAGGCATGCTAGCGTGAGTTTACTACGGACGACCGGCAATAATCAGGTAACCTGTTGCAGTCACACGATTTAAGCCAGTTTTCAATTGTATACACCTACACCCTTGAGTTTTGGGCGTTGCTTGTGTAATTGGATACTCTGCGTATACATATT
>JAUWJC010000634.1 GCA_030607895.1 Pirellulales bacterium | reverse complement strand
GAATCCCCACCGTTCGGACGCATTGCCGCTCGAACTCCTCGACCCGTAGACCGAGAGCGTCGGCCAGGGCCTTGACTTCGGCCCGGTTGACCCAGAAGTGGCCCGGCTCTCCGGTGCAGCAGCCGCCGCAACCGGTGCAAGAAAACCTCAGTCCGTCGCTATACCAATGTTGAGTCATTTCATTTACGAGGATAATCATCTTCTCACGAAGAATCAACCCGCGCAAGATCATCGGCTTTGTCGGCATGGAATTCGGCGAGGTTCGCCTGCATTTATAGATGGGCTATTATATTGCGACATTTATTTGCCGGAGAGACAATAAACTTTTTCCTGGTGGGATTGCTTGCAGGCGGGGCAAACATTGGTAAAATACCATACTCTGATTCAGATCTTCACATCCGATCAACTTCCCGTCGAAACAAGGAGCCTCACCGATGTTCAAGCCGTTGGCGACGATCTTATCCCTGATTTTCGTGCTGTTCGGCTGCGCCGCGGCGTTTGCCGAAACTGCGTTCGAGCGTGAGGCCGCGGCCGACCGCGACGCCCGAATGGCCTGGTTCCGCGAGGCGAAGTTCGGCATATTTATCCACTGGGGCCTCTATTCGGTGCCGGCCGGCGAGTGGAAGGAAAAGAAGAACTACGGCGAGTGGATTTTCGAGAAGGCGCATATTCCCATGTCGGAATACGAAAAGTTTCGCGACCGGCTGAATCCGGTGAAGTTCGACGCCGCCGCGTGGGTGGCTTTGGCCAAGCAGGCGGGCATGAAGTACATCGTCATCACCAGCAAGCACCATGACGGATTCGCCATGTTCGACACGAAGCTGACCGACTGGGGCATCATGTCGACCCCCTTCCGACGCGATCCGCTAAAGGAATTGGCGGCGGAGTGCAAAAAGGCCGGGCTGAAGTTCTGCGTCTATTACTCGATCATGGACTGGCATCACCCGGACTATGCGCCCCGCCGGTCGTGGAACGACACGGCCAAGGGAGAGCCGGACATGGACCGTTACGTACCGTTTATGAAGGGACAACTCAAGGAGTTGGTGACGAACTACGGACCGCTGGGTATCCTCTGGTTCGACGGCGAATGGGAAAAGACCTGGACCCACCAGCGCGGCAAGGATCTTTACGCCTACGTCCGCGGCCTTCAGCCGGACATCATCATCAACAACCGCGTTGGCAAGAACCGAAAGGGCATGAAGGGAATCAGCGTGGGCAAAGAGATCGTCGGCGACTACGGCACGCCCGAGCAGGAGATTCCCGCCGATGGGCTGCCGCCGGGGGTGGATTGGGAATCATGCATGACGATGAATAAGTATTGGGGGTACAACAAGTACGATCATGATTGGAAGTCGTCGACCACGATGATCCGCATGTTGATCGATATCGTCTCGAAGGGCGGCAACTATCTGCTGAACGTCGGGCCAACCGCCGAGGGCCTGATCCCCGGCCCGAGCGTCGAGCGGCTTCGCGAGATTGGCAAGTGGATGAAGACCAACGGCGAGTCGATCTACGGGGCATCGGCCTGTCCGTTTCCGAAAGCGCCGGCCTGGGGCCGCATCACGCGGAAGCCGGGCATACTGTATCTGCACGTCTTCGACTGGCCGAAGGATGGGAAGTTGTCTTTGCCCCTGCCGGATGGCAAGCCGACATCGGCCTATTTGCTGGCCGATCCGAAACGATCGCCGCTCGAAATTACTCCCCAAGCAACCGGCGTGGAGATTTCATTGCCCTCGAAGGCCCCCGATGCGACGGCATCGGTGGTAGTGCTTGAAATCGCGGAGAAGTAGATAAGTAGGCCGGGTCCGAGAACTTAGGTTCCCCCACGTTTTTGTTTGAAAAACTTCGGGAAATACGAGGATTTC
>JAUWJC010000472.1 GCA_030607895.1 Pirellulales bacterium | reverse complement strand
CCTTGTGCCGACGTTCGATCTTTGACAACCGAAACGCACGGCGCGGCCTTCGACCGCAACCCAAGTGGGTTGACGGACAGGATTAACAGGATTGACAAGATAAACTCTCGAAATCGGTTCCTATCCTGTCAATCCTGTTAATCCTGTCCAAAACCTTGTAAGCCAAAAAGCTTTCATGGGCCTGTAGTCTAGAGGGCCTTTTGGGCAAAAGGTGACAGTCGCCTCTTGCCGAACGTATCTTTGGGGGGGTTGCGCGTCGCAAGTCGTGTGAAGGCAAGGGCTTTCGGCCATCGTTTGCCCATCTTAACGTGCAAATCGCTGTCCAATAATCAGAAGTCCTTGTTCCACAACGGCTTACGACGCGGAATCGGGGGCGAAAATGGCCCGATCCGCCGGCCCGTTTCGCCACGCATTCGGACGCGAGGCGTAATCGCAACTCGCCATGTGGCAACACTTTACGTCTACCCGGCAGCAATCGCGGGAAAAGTTGTTCCGCTGAATGTGTTGCCCAAATGACCAACAATTCGATTGGCCGCGGAACGTGTCAATCGAGCCCGTGCGCAGTATGGAGTGATAGGCGGTTGCGTACTCGGGGTAGGGCACGGGGGCGGGCGGACACGGCCGGCGGAGGAGACGTCGGGGCGAGTCGGCGATGCGGATCGCACAGGTCGACTGTTGGATAGCCGGCGTAGCTGGGCATGGCCCAAAGCTCCGGGTTGGCGGCCCCGCCCGGATAGTTGATCCGCACATTACCCAAATCGATCCGCATCGACAACTGCGAGGCCGGGCACTGGATGTCCACCGTCTTAGGTAGTGTCAGGCCGCTTAGCGGATCGCGGCGATGCCCGCCGGCCACCGCGCTGCCTTTGAGTTGCCCCCGAGCGTCGAAAATGTGTTGCGCCAGGACCAGGCCAGTCGCGCCATCAACGATGGTTATCTTGGTCGAAGGCCCTTGGATAGTTTCACGGATAGTGCGTATTTCCAGGCGCCCGCCCGACAACGGGAAGGGACCCTGGTGCGGCAGTGTCGGGTCGAACTCGCAGATACCCAAGGCCTCGATCAGCCAATCCGGCTCGATGGGGACCATCTCGCGCACGCCGCTGGTGGCGAACTGCACGTGGCGGCAGTAGTAGATGGCCGCCGGCCGGTTCCGCCGAACCCAAAACCAGAACAACTCGTCGTTGCTACCCAGGTCCAACTCCGGACCGGAAAGCCCCGTCTCGGCCCTAAGTCGAAATCGTCTCGGCCGTGCCCAGGCCACGCTTGCTCGAAGTGTGGGAAACCCCGGCCCGGTGAGTGTTGCACAGTTGGTCGAAAACGATTGTATCCGCGAGCTGTTGCGGTTGACGACCTCGATCACCTGCTCCAAAGTCGCTGATGGCGGCAGAACCCGGGGCGCCGGGGCGGCGTACTGCCGGACAACCCCCGGGCAACCGGCTCCGCCAGCCGCTGCCAGTGTGACCACCGTCAGCAGCAGAAACAATGCTCGATGTCCATCCATGGTTAGTGATCAGTGGCCAGTGGTCAGTGGTGGTCGAAGCGGCCGCTTGCGGCTTCGCAACTCACGAAGTCGAAAAAGGGACCAGGTTTAATTTGTGCGAAGCACCCTCCGGGCCGTTCCGGCAAATTAAACCCGGTCCCTTTTTCGGCCCCTATTGCAGCAGCCTGGCTAGTTCGTCTTGGATATCGTCGATTCGTGATTCCTTCGGAACGACCACCGGGATTCTGTACGTGGCCTCTCGGCGGGGGCAGTATAGAACCATCACCTCGCGGCCCTGCTGGTCGTGTTCGGTTTCTTCCAGCCGCATCACGCGCCGTCGGACCAATAGCAGTGCCAGCACGTAATTCATGTCCTGCTTTTCGGGCTGGGTGGCGATCTCTTCGAAGAACTGAAGCATTACGTCGTTGGGGGCCCAGTGCTTGTGCTTAACTTGGTGGTCGGGCAGTTGCGACTTCCACCATCCGATGGCTCCCTCGGGGGACCCCTGCCAGGCCTCTTCCGAGTAGTCGACCCGACGCAATTCGGCCCCGTCGGCCAACAAGGCCGAATAGAACAGTTCTCCCGGCATCAATTCCTTGCCGGTTTCGATGCAATGTTTGGTGCAACGTTGTACGTCGTATAGGTCCATTGGGTGGATCGAACCCCGCGCATAATTACCCCACAGTGTCCGTAAACCGCGAGAGATTACCCGAAACGGCCGATTGGCTCAATAGTTGTCGTCGAGAACTTCTTTTTTTGTAAGGTAGAGTTATGTGAAATAGTCCCATTTGAGGGCAACGGAAGCTTTGCAGGGCCACGGAAGCGCGGCAATACGTGGGGAGCCGATAGCGTGATTTGGTACATAGTCGTGATTGCCCTGGTAAACCTGGGTCTGGGATTCGGCGTGGCGGTCTGCCTGGGGCGGCGTTGCCGTCGGCGTTACGATTTGGCCGAATCGGCGACTGCGTGCCGTCTTCAGTCGGGTGGCAGTGCGGCGGAATCGGTCGCGGAAATGACAACCGACGGCACGGAGTCGGTCGAACAGCCGGAAACAGTTGCGCCACCTATGTCCGAGCACGACCAGACTGCCAGCCAGTCGTCGGTCAAGAATATCCAGGACGTGCTTGTTCGTTACGAGGGGCAACTCAGCAGCGTGGACGACGTTCTCCGCACCTGCACGGAGACCCCCGACGCGGAGAAGATCGAATCGTGCTTTAGTTCGCTCCAGGAAGCCCGCGACGAGTATGTCGAGAACCGCGAGCAGGCGCACGCGGCGTTTGCCGAATTCCACGAGGGGCGAGACGAGTTCAACGAAGTGTGCGAGCGTCTTAGGGCAGCCATCCAGCAGCAACAAATGCAAATCGAAAACGTCAACGCCGCTGCCAAGGCCTTCGATTTCAACACCGATCTGAAGCAAGGATGCCGCGAAATGGTCAGTGAGACCAGCAAACTACTGGATACAAACCACCAACTCCGCGATACGCTCGACAAGACGCTGATTGAAGTTGCCCGAGAAGAGCAATGGCTGAAAACCGCCGACCAGGCGATGCGTGACGACCAGTTGACCCAGCTTCTCGGCCGAGCAGGGTTGGAAGCGGGGCTGCAGGAGTGGTGGGAGAAGGATCCGCGGCGAAGCAGGAAGTTGAGCGTGGGCATGCTCGACATCGACGGGTTCACCCAATTCAACGAACAGTATGGCCACAAAGTTGGAGACACGCTGCTGCGAGCGATTGCGCGGCTGCTGGTTGCCGAAAACGACGGCGACTACACACCGACCCGTTTCTCCGGGCAGCAATTCCTGCTCATCTTTCCGGACGTTGACGTTCGCCACGTAACGAACAGGCTCGAGTTGATACGGCAGGAAATCGCGATGGCGCGTTTTCAGTGGCACGATTGTGATATCCGGGTGACGGTCAGTTGTGCGGCAACCGAGGCAGGCGATGAAGACACGTCGGACACGCTCTTCGAGCGGATGGAAGCAACGCTTCAGGAGGCAAAACGCTACGGACGCAACCGCACGTTCCTGCACGAGGGCAAGTATCCGGCACCCGTCGTTCCCCCAAACTTCGTCTTGGAGGAGAAGTCAATCACGCTTTAGGGTTGAGGGTTGAGGGTTGAGAGTTGAGGGTTGAGAGTTGAAAGTTGAAAGTTGAGAGTTGAGGGTTGAGAGTTGAAAGTTGCTGACACTAACGTTTTCTATGTGTGGACATGGGTTCAGTTGTTCTCGGGGAACCAAAACCCCCT
>JAUWJC010000361.1 GCA_030607895.1 Pirellulales bacterium | reverse complement strand
CTGTGAGTTGAGAGTTGAGAGTTGAGAGTTGAGAGTTGAGAGTTGAGAGTTGAGAGTTGAGAGTTGAGAGTTGAGAGTTGAGAGTTGCGAAGCCGCAAGCGGCTGCCTTCCGCCTTCCGGTTGGACTCAAGTCAATTGCGGTGGTCTGCCGATACGGGGCCAGCAAGCTGCCTTTGTATTTTGCCGCAGATAGACAGGCTGATCCGATGGCTACCGCTGAGATCCGCAAGGCGGCCGTTCTTTTGATGAGCCTCCCACAGGGGGAGGCCGCCCAGCTTCTGGCCAAGCTCGACCCAAAGCAGGTCGAATCGGTCTCGATAGAAATCGCCAAGATCGGCGACGTCAGCGGCGAAGAGCAGGAAACGGTCATACAGGACTTCGCCCGGGCCAATCCGGCGGCTTTGGCCACTCAGGCAGGTGGGTTGGATGTAGCAAAGAGCCTGGTCGAGCAGGCTTTGGGTAGGTCGGCCGGCAGCACCTTGGACAACGTGCGGCAGTCGATCGAGGCGTTACCGTTCGGATTCCTGCAGAAAGTCGACAGCCAGAACCTGCTGACGTTCATTGTGGACGAGCATCCACAGACGATCGCGTTGATCCTCTCGCACGTTCCGTGTTCGCAGGCGGCCGATATTCTCAGCAGCCTGTCCGCCGAGCGGCAGATGGCCGTCATCCGGCGAATCGCCACTATGGGGCAAACCAGCCCGGAAATCATCCAGGAGGTCGAAAAAGGCCTGGAACACCGGATGTCCAGTGTGATGAGCCAGCAGTTCGAGAACGCCGGCGGCGTGGGCAACGTGGCCGAGATGCTCAACGTCATCGATCGGGCAACCGAGCGCAGCCTGTTGGAGAATCTGGCCCAGGAAGACCCCGATCTAGTAGAAGAAATCCGCCGGTTGATGTTCGTCTTCGAGGATATCTGCAAGTGCAGCGACCGCGATATCCAGAGCGTGCTGAAGAACGTGGACAGTTCGCAATGGGCCATGGCCCTGAAGGGGGCAAGCGAGGAACTCAAGGAGAAGATGCTCAACAATATGTCGAAGCGGGCGGCCGATCTGTTACAGGAAGAGATGGAGTATCTCGGCCCGGTCCGGCTCTCAAACGTCGAGCAAGTCCAGCAGCAGATCGTCGACGTTATCCGCCGCCTGGAAGACGCCGGCGAAATCACCCTGCACGGCGAAGAGGAAGAAGAGCAGTTCATTCAGTAGGTAGCTGTCAGCTATCAGCTTTCCCCCTTCCGCTTTCCCGTTTTTCTCCCTTCCCCTCCCCTACTACCCGCCAATCTGCTATACTCATTATGGAGACGTGTGACAGTTCTTGCAGGAGGAATTTGTGATAAGATGGCGAGTGATCGTGGAACACGACTCGGAAACAGGTGATTGGGCCGCATGGTGTCCGGAACTGCCCGGATGCACGTCCGCCGGCGAGACGGAGGGAGAGGCCCTGAAGAACATCCGGGAGGCTATTGCGCTGTACTTGGAGCCTTCTCCGCTCGAATTGTCACCCGACGCGGTTAGCCACGAGGTAAGCCTCTAATGGCTGCACGGGCACATTGGGGAAAAACAAATCAAAAGAAATCTCACGCAAAGCCGCCAAGACGCAAAGTTGACATCCTCTCTTCCCTGTTTTCCCTTTTTCCCTTTCTTCCTTTCTTTTTTTCTTCTTCTTTCTTCCTTCTTTCTTCCTTAGCGTCTTTGCGTGAAACCACTTTGCTTTGCTTATTTGGCCCCTTGAGCTTCCCGAGACCAATCTGCTAGCATGGCGTCATGGCCGCGGCGACCACACCCATGATGCGACAGTACCAGGAGGCGAAACGGGCGTGTCCCGATGCGCTGTTGCTGTTCCGCATGGGCGACTTCTACGAGATGTTCCACGAGGACGCCAAGATCGCCGCGCGGACACTGGGCCTGGCGCTAACCAGCCGCGAAAAGGGAGCCGACGCCATCCCCATGGCCGGCTTCCCGCACCATCAGTTGGAAACCTACCTGGGTAAGCTGATCGCCGCCGGAATGCGAGCGGCCGTCTGCGAGCAGGTCGAAGACCCCAAAAAAGCCAAGGGCCTGGTTCGCCGCGAAGTCACCCGGGTTGTCTCACCCGGCACGGTGACCGACGAGGCACTGCTCGATCCGCGTCAGAGCAACTACCTGGCCGCGGTTGCGCCGGGCGATCCGGTGGGAGTGGCGTGGGTCGAGTTGTCGACCGGCCGGTTCGTTGCGGCCGGGTTCCCGACGCCAGACCTGGCCGACCAGTTGGCCCAACTGGCGCCGGCCGAGTGCCTGTTGGCCGAGGAGGCCGAACCGCTGCCGGCACATCTGGACGAGCAAATGATGGTTACGCGGCGGCCCGGTTGGGCATTCTCGCGCGAGACCGCCCGGGAGGCGCTGGCCAGGCATTTCGGCACCGCCGGCCTGGAGGGGTTCGGGTTTTCCGACGATGCCGGTGACGTGCAAGCGATTCGGGCGGCCGGCGCGATACTTGACTATCTCGGCGAAACACAGAAAAGCTCCCTGGCGCACGTCGATCGGCTGGTCCCCTATCGGGCGACCGGGACTCTGGAAATCGACGAGGCCAGCCGGCGGAGTCTGGAAATCGCCCGGACTATTCGCGCGGGAAGACGCGAGGGTTCGTTGCTGGCCGTGTTGGACCGATCGGTCACCGCCATGGGCTCGCGGCTGTTGGCCGATTGGGTGGCCGCCCCGCTGGTGGACCTGAACGGTATCCGGGCACGGCACGATGCGGTCGAGGAACTGGTGGGCGAAGCCGACTTGTCGGCCGACTTGCACGAGATGCTCAAACGGGTTTACGACGTCCAACGGCTTTTGGCCCGAGTGAGCACCGGCCGGGCCAGCCCGCGAGATCTGAGCTTCCTTGGCCGTACGCTCCGCTGTCTGCCGGCGCTCAAAGCGAAGCTTACCGGCCGGCACAGCGGTTTGCTGAATCGGTTGGAGGCCGAAATCGACCTTTGCCCCGACCTGCGAGCCAAACTCGACGCCGCGCTCGTGGACGACTGCCCACTGGCCAGCCAAGAGGGCGGGTTCATCCGCGAGGGGTTCAACGAGCGGCTTGATTCGCTCCGCCAATTAACCCACGGTGGCAAGCAATGGATCGCCGAATACCAGGCGGCCGAAACCCGGCGCACGGGCATCTCCAACCTCAAGGTGGGCTTCAACCGGGTGTTTGGATACTACCTGGAGGTGACAAACACGCATCGCGAGAAGGTGCCCCAGAACTACATTCGCAAGCAGACGCTCAAAAACGCCGAGCGATACATCACGCCCGAGCTAAAGGAATACGAGGAAAAGGTCCTCACGGCCGACGAGAAGGCGAAGGACCTGGAGTACGAGTTATTTCTGGAGCTTCGCCAAGCAGTGGCCGGCTGCCGGCATCGGATGCAAGCCACCGCCGCGGCGCTGGCCCAGATCGACGTGCTGGCCGGCCTGGCCCAGTTGGCCCGGCAGCGGGACTACTGCCGGCCGGAAGTCGTCGAAGAGCCCGTCCTGCGGATCGTCGACGGCCGGCATCCCGTCCTGGACATCATCGAGCCGGAAGGCACCTTCGTACCCAACGACACGCACGCCGACGGCGAGTCGGGGACGATCCTGTTGATTACCGGTCCGAACATGTCGGGCAAGAGCACGTATATCCGGCAGGTCGCGTTGATCACACTGATGGCCCAAATCGGCAGTTTCGTGCCGGCCCGCCAGGCGACGATTGGCGTTGCCGACCGGATATTCGCCCGGGTGGGGGCCAACGACGAGTTGTTCCGCGGCCAGAGTACGTTCATGGTCGAGATGATCGAGACGGCCCGAATCCTCAACACGGCCAGTCGGCGGAGCCTGGTGATCCTCGACGAGATTGGCCGCGGCACGAGCACTTACGACGGCATCTCGCTGGCCTGGGCGGTTGTGGAATATCTGCACGAGCACCTCGGCTGCCGGACGCTTTTCGCCACGCATTACCACGAGCTGACCGATTTGGCGCAATCGCTTGCGGCGGTGAAAAACTTGAACGTGGCGGTCCGCGAATGGCAGGACGAGGTGGTGTTCCTTCACAAGATAGTTGAGGGTGCGGCCGACAAGAGCTACGGCATCCACGTCGCCCGACTGGCCGGCGTGCCGCGCCAGGTAATCCAGCGGAGCAAGGACATCCTCGGCCAGTTGGAGGAGGAGCATCTCGACGCCGAAGGCCGCGCCAAGATCGCCCGACGCCCCGGCGCGCCTAAGCTGGCTCAAGTCCAAATGACGCTCTTCGGTTCTGCCGAGCACCCACTTCTGGACGAGCTGCGCAAGCTCGACCTGGACAACACGGCCCCGCTTGCCGCGCTGCAGCTAATCAAGCAGTGGCAAGACCGCCTGGCCGAGGAGGATTCATAAAGCCGCGACCGGTGGTCGCGGAAAAGCGCTCGGATTTCCTTGTTCCCAAGCTCTGCTTGGTAACACCTCCGATCGAAGCTCTGTTTTCGTGGAAGTACGTTCCCAAGCAGAGCTTGGGAACGAGGTTAAGCAGAGCTTGGGAACGAGGTTATGGATGTATGATTCCTCAACCCAACCGCGACGAATCGAATTGTTGGTAATTTGGGCAACACATTCAGCGGAACAACTTTTCCCACGATTGCTGCCGGGCAGACGTAAAGTGTTGCCACATGGCGAGTTGCGACTACACCTCGCGTCCGAATGCATGGAGGGTGTTTGGGGGGAGAGGGTGTTTGGAGGGTGTTTGGGGGCAGAGGGTGTTTGGGGTCAGAGCTTGAATAGTGATTAGTGAGGGCTTCGTTCCAGTTTTGCCACGGTACGTTACAGGTGCTGGTTGCCTGCTTCGGCGCGTGCGGCGGCGCAGGT
>JAUWJC010000378.1 GCA_030607895.1 Pirellulales bacterium | reverse complement strand
CGTTTTGCTTTATGTGTTTGTAAAGCCGCGACCAGTGGTCGCGGAATTCAACCAACGCATCGTGTTTTCCGCTCCTGTCGACCGCGCCCACTGGTCGCGGCTTTACAGCCCCTCGTCCCTCGTCCCAATTACCGCGACGGCTGCTCGTGCAGATCGATGATGTCCTGAAGAATAAACGGCTTGGGCATCTTCTCGTCGAGTTGGCCGAGCAGTTCGCGGTAGCGATCGATAACCAGCATCAGGTCTTCGCCGGTGGTCCGGTCGGCGATGAGGGTGGGGAACTTGTCGAGCAGCTTGCGCCAAGCGGCCAAACCCTGATCGAAATTCTCCCGGGCGGTGGGCAGGTCGGCCTCGGCAAAGGCCTGTTCGCCCTGGTAGATGAACTTCCGCGCGGTGACGGCCTCGTTTGTCTGCTCCACGTCGGCACGCAATCGCCAATACTCGAAGTTGACGATCTGGCGGTAGCGGCGAATGTAGTTCGCCGTCTGTTCGGTTTCCGTCGCCTCTTTAGCCAACTTCAAGGCCCTTTGGTGATGGGCGCCGGTAACCCGCTTGGCAACGTCTTCGTGGGTGATCTCTAGTATTTTGTTGGCTTCGCTGACCAGTTCGTGCTGCTTGGCCGTGCGCTTGATCGGGGGCGTATCCAGGGCTTCCCGTTGTTTGTCGGACAGCGAATCGCGTCTCTGGGGGAGCATTTTGTCTCGCAAGCCGGGCGACAACTCGTCGAGTTTGGCAATGAGCTGCTTGGCGCGATTTTCTCGCATTTCGCGCTCGTTAAGGCGGATGGAAACGCCGTAGCTGGTGGGGATATTCCGGGAGCCGTACTCTTTCCAAGCTCGGGCGGCGTTTCTCCAGGCGCGCCGGGCAACCTCGCCGTAGGTGCCGTCCTCCTC
Source organism: Pirellulales bacterium (assembly GCA_030607895.1). Classification (GTDB taxonomy): domain Bacteria; phylum Planctomycetota; class Planctomycetia; order Pirellulales; family Thermoguttaceae; genus JAUWJC01. Next base: position 3,795 of record JAUWJC010000378.1, on the reverse strand, counting down.
CAGGGCGTCGGCGTAGTTCATCAGGCACATCGACGCGTCGGAGCGGAAGATGAGCGGGCTCATGCCCTTCATCGAGCAGCCCTTCGTATCGACCATGTTTTCGGTTTCCAGGAACCACTGGCGCCCGACGAGCCAGTTATCGCGCTCGGCCAGCGGTCGCGAGCCGTGGTAATCGTCGTCCTGCTTGAACATGCGGCGGAACTGCTTGTGCTCGTCGGCCCGGCCGATCTTCTGGGCGCTGAACCAGCCGATGTCCCATTGCAGGACCGGCTCGCGCGCGTTGTACTCGATACCCCGCTTGAGAAACTTGATGCCGTTAATCACCCAGCGATATCGCTCGCGGTAGTCGTCGAACTCGGCCGAGACGTTGTAGGAGAGGTTCCACCCCTGAAACCTCCACACCGAGGGGAAGTGAGGCTGTAGCTTGGCAAGCTGTTGAAGCGTGGCGGAAAGGTTGGTCCAGTCCTTCTTCATCTTGTAGCGGTTGGCTTTCTCCCACAAGATGTTGGCCGCCACGCCGCGTAGGCCGAGCGTTGCCAGCTTGATCGTCTCGCTGGCCGGATCGATCTCACCAAGCTGCGACTGGCTCAGTTCGTATTTGTCGCGCATTTGGGCGAGGATTCCGCCGGGCGAGCCCTTGGCTTCTTTCGTATCGCGCGTTGCCGGCTGGCTCAACCAGAACAAGGGCACCAAGAGCACGGCAATGGCCACCAGGTAGACGACCTTTCGGATGAACGAACGTCGCGGATTCATTTGGCCACCTCGCGCGTTTTGAGGAAGAAGTAACCGGCAACAAATGCGGCCACCAGGAATCCCAAAGCGGCAATAACCCGTTGGCCAATCAGGCCCGGCGAAACGTCGAATCCGTAGGCCACGTAGTCGGCGTAGCTGAATTGGCCGAAATCGGGCAGGATTTGCGCGGTCACCCAAAGACAAAATCCCAACGGCACATCCAGCATTTTGAGCACGGTGGTTCTAAGCCCGGGTTCCATTTCCGAAACCAGGTTCGCCTGCGTGAGCAGGCGGTAGAGGGCCTCGAACGGCCCGCCGCCGGGCAATTCTCCCGTGGCCAGCTTAATCATGAACGTGCCAAAGAACCCACCTACCAGGGTGCCCATGGTCGCGATCATTGCCACCGGCCCGCTCAACAGCGTGCTGAACATCACGCCGATGCCGATAACCAGTACCATTTGCAGCCAAATACCCAGGTACCCCTTGGCAAAGTTCAGTGCGAAGGAGGCGTCGCGGGCACGGAGGTACATGTCGGGTTGGGCAACGCCGAAGTATTGTGCCGGCTGCAAGCAATACAGCCAGACCTCCATTTTTCCGTCGTCGGTTACCAAGGCCTCGAAGAGGTCAAGCTCCCGGCCTTCCGGGCCGCTGCTTTGCAGTTTACGAGAGATATACTGCACATCCGTTGCGAATTCCTTGGCCCGAAATATCTTGGCCTCGCCCCTCTCGCCCGTCTTGGGGTTGCGGATCCAGAGACTGCCGGGTATTCCCTTTTCCATATCGCCCTTGTAGGTGCGGAATACGCCGATGCTCATTTCCAGGGGAATTCCTTGGGGGAATCTGTCGGCGGGGAATTTGTCGGGTGCGATCCCCTCGAAGGTCCAAACGGCCGCCGCCAGTGTGCCTCCTTCCAGGTAACTGCGGTACGTCCACTCGTCACCTACGTTGATTCCTTCCTTGGCCGGCTTGCCCTCGCGGTTCTTGAAGCGGAGTTTTCCGTAGATTGGCACCCGGGCGACCAGCATTCCTTGTGGCGGGCCGACCGTGTAGACAGTCTTACCGCCCGATTTGTGTACCGATAGCCCGTGCCAATGGCCGTTTTCCATCTCCAGCCGGCCGCCGGCCGAGGCATCGACGTAAACCTTGTGCCGATGGTTTTGCACCAGGCTGCTGGTACCCTGCTTCGGCACCGGCCCTTCCTGTCCAACAGCCCGCCGGACGGCCACCAAATCGACCTCGGTCACCTGGTGCGTGTGCGCCAGGCCGCGAACCACGAAGACGTAGCTGATAATACCCATCGCCACCAGCAAGGCCGTTCCAATCGCCGCAAAGCCGAGCATCCGCCCGAGCACTATCTCGCTGGACCGCACCGGCTTGGTGACCACGGTGTGCAACGTCCGGCTGCGGATGTCGGCCGGCAGGCTCAGCGCGCTTAGGAACAAGACCAACAGCAGAACCAGGTAGCTGGTTGAGGTAAGCACGAAACTGAGGTACAGACGTGCCGGTTGATTGCTGCCCGGATCGAGAAACCAGCCGGCGAACAGCAGTATCAGAATAAACACGGCGAAGGCCACCAGCACGCGGCGGCGGATCGATTCCTTGATTGCCAGCCAACTCAGCGCCAGTACACGGCGGGGCGAAATCCGCAGCAAATCGACCACCCCAGCACCGAGCACGCCGGCCGTAATACGCAGCGCGGCCCGGGGACCGTGACGCAGCGAAACCACCAGGTAGCTCAACAGCAACACTGCAATCGCAACCGATCCGACCACCAGCAGCCAGTGCAGCAGCCCCCATGGAAGCCACTCGAGGAACGGAAGACTAGGGGTTTCGATGACCATGTTGTAAAGCCGCGACCAGTGGTCGCGGTTCCTCGCTGTCTAGCCGCTTGCGGCTTCGCACCGCCACGCGATGAACATTCAATCCGTGCGAAGCCGCAAGCGGCTTTACGAATCCACCTCCCGGGCACCCCGTACGCGGCGACCCGGATGGGCCTCGCTTTCGCGGATGATCCTCAGGAACAACTCCTCCAACGTGGTTGTCGGATTGCCCATCGAGATCAACTCGCCGTTGTGCCGCTTGATGACTTCGGTTACTTCCTTTTGCGCCGCTTCGCCCAGGCCCGAGGCACGGATTTCGGTCACGTCTCGCACTTTCAGCAGGCTGTCCACGCGGCCCAATTCCTTCAGTTCGCCCTGGTACAATATGGCAATCCGGTCGCAAACGTCCTGTACGTCGGCCAGCAAGTGGCTACACATCAGTATGGTTTTGCCCTTGTTGCGGAGGTCCAGGATCATGTCCTTCATCTCCCGCGTTCCGATCGGGTCCAGACCGGTGGTGGGCTCGTCCAGCAGGATCAATTCGGGATCGTTGATTAGGGCCTGAGCGAGTCCGATTCGCCGGGTCATGCCCTTGGAATACTCCTTCAATTGCCGCCGCTTGGCCCAGTCCAGCCCGAGCATCTCGATCAATTCGGCCGTTCGCTGCCGGCGGACGGCCCTGGGCATGTTGAACAACCGACCGTAAAAATCGAGCGTCTCCTAGGCGTTGAGGAAGCGGTAGAGGTACGATTCCTCGGGCAGGTAGCCGATTCGTTCGTTTTTGGTCACGTCGGTGGCACCGCGGCCGAAGACCAAAGCCTGCCCGCTGGTTGGAAACAGCAACCCCAGGAGCAGTTTGATGGTCGTTGTTTTTCCCGCCCCGTTGGGACCCAGCAGCCCGAATATCTCCCCTCGCCGGACTTCCAGGTCCAAGGCCTTTAGTGCCCGGACTTTCTGCCGGCCCCAGAAATCGCGATAGACCTTGGTTAGGTTGCGGGTTTCAATGATTACGTCGGACTGCATGAGTAGCCTCGTGTGATCATGCGGGCTGAAGACTTTGCTATTACGTCTTACGCAACTGGCGGCATGGGAGTTCGGCCGTCGCCGAAAGGCGAAGAAACCGTAAATATATACGAGTCTTGAGGGCCTTTCAAGGCATGCTGGCCCACCCCTGGCTGGCCTGTTGAAAACCTGGCCGAAAAAGGGACCCGGTTTTATTTGTGCGAAGCACCCTCCGGGCCGG